>JAQYWP010000005.1 GCA_029379285.1 Rhizonema sp. PD38 | reverse complement strand
CTTATTAGATTACACACAAGAAGACCTATTAGAAATTAAAAACTTTGGTCAAAAGTCAGCAGAAGAAGTAGTTGAAGCATTACAGCGCCGTTTGGGCATTACCCTACCACAGGAAAGAGCCTCTAAACACAGTTAAAACTCGTTAGTCGTTAGTCGTTAGGAATTAGTAGTGATCTAAACACAACTGAAACTGCCTCAGGGTTGGTGGATAGTAGTTAAGAGTGAGCAAAAACTAACAACTAACAACTAACAATATAACAACTAACAACTAACACCCAACAACTCAATTATGCGTCACCGTTGTCGAGTCAAAAAACTCAGCAAACCTACAGATCAGCGCCGAGCGCTCCTGCGAGCGCTAACTACCGAACTGATCCGTCATGGTCGAATCAACACCACTTTAATCCGAGCTAAAGTGTTACGAGGAGAAGTGGAGAAAATGATTACCTTAGCCAAAGATGGCTCCTTGGCTTCGCGCCGTCAAGCCCTGGGCTACATCTACGACAAACAACTCGTTCATGCTCTCTTTGAGCAGGCTCCCGAACGCTATGCCAACCGTAATGGAGGTTACACTCGTATCCTCCATACCGTACCCCGTCGCGGTGATCATTCTAAAATGGCAATTATCGAATTGGTCTAGAGATTTGAGGTTTGAGATTTACGATTTTGGACTGGGCACAAGGGATTAGAGAATTATCTAGTTGCCCATTATTAATGAACAGTCCTCAATCTAAAATCCAAAACTCAAAATCAAAGCCCAAAATCAAAGATTGTTATGGAAAGCCACCAGTCTACACCGACCCCACGAGTCGCCCTGGTAATCCAATACCTGGGCACTCATTTTCATGGCTGGCAACGGCAACTCCACCACCGCTCGGTACAAGAAGAGATAGAAAAAGCTATCTCAAATATACTCGGTCATCAAGTGACATTACATGGGGCGGGACGAACTGATGCTGGAGTTCACGCTGCCGCTCAAGTCGCTCATTTTGAAGCGAAAGGCACAACAATTCCCCCTCATAAATGGTCAAAAATTCTCAATAGCTATCTACCTAAAGATATATTGATTCGGGGTTCAGCAAGTGTAGGCAATGATTGGCACGCTCGTTTTAGCGCGGTGTATCGACGGTATCGCTACACTCTTTATACAGAAGCACAACCAAACTTGTTCATCAAACCCTTCTGTTGGCATTACTATCATGCACCGCTAGATGAATCATTAATTCAGGCATCTCTAAAACCTCTTATAGGACAACATCACCTTGCTGCTTTTCATCGTGCTAACTCCGGACGCAAGCACTCTTGGGTTGAGGTGCAAGCAGCAGAGTGTTATCGGACCGGACCATTTCTTGTGATCGAAATTCAAGCAAACGGATTTTTGTATGGTATGGTGCGGTTATTGGTAGGGATGCTAGTGAAAGTAGGTTCAGGTCAGCGATCGCCCTCTAGCTTCGTTGACATCTGGAAAAATCAACGTCGGGAAGAAGTGAAATACGCCGCACCAGCTCAGGGGTTATGTTTATTACGAGTCGGCTATCCAGATTTTCCCTTTCCTCCAGAAGTTTGGTACGACACCCAGCCCAAATTTATCTTTAGTTAATGGTTAGTAAGGGCGGGTTTAATTTAGTAACTTGTGAGTAAAAACGAACAATCCTGGCAAACCCACCCGTACAGTAGTTAGTAGTAACCAATAAATAACTTCTAACAACGAATAACCAATAAATGACTTCTAACAACGAACAACCAACAAATGACAAGTAACAAAACATTCCTTCCTCCTATTAATACCCTTGAGCATGATTGGTACGTCATAGACGCGGCAGATCAACGCCTTGGGCGCTTAGCAAGCGAAATCGCCATGATTCTGCGAGGCAAAAACAAACCTGAATACACACCCCATCTCGATACAGGTGACTTCGTTATCGTCGTGAATGCGGAAAAATTGACAGTCACAGGTAAAAAGCGCACTCAAAAAGTTTACCATCGTCACTCCGGTCGTCCTGGTGGTATGAAGACGGAAACATTCGCTAAGCTGCAAGCACGTTTACCAGAAAGGATTTTGGAACATGCGGTCAAGGGTATGCTGCCTAAAAATAGCTTGGGAAGGCAATTATTTACAAAGTTAAAAATATATGCCGGACCAACTCATCCTCATGCAGCACAACAGCCTAAAGAGTTAAAAATTCAGACAATTCCAGGAGAGCAAAATTAATGCAAGCAGTAGAGACGGATAGCGGACGTGCTGTGTACTGGGGTACCGGTCGTCGTAAGACCTCAGTAGCACGAGTACGTTTAGTTCCTGGTAGTGGACAGTTGATTGTTAATGGTAAACCAGGGGATCTTTATTTCCAGTTCAATGCCAACTACCTTGGAGTTATCAAAGCACCCTTAGAAACTCTGGGTTTAGAAAATGAATATGATATTTTGGTGAAAGCTGAAGGCGGGGGCTTGACAGGACAGGCTGATTCGGTTCGTTTGGGAGTCGCACGTGCCTTGTGTCAACTCGATCCAGAAAACCGACCACCATTGAAAATCGAGGGTTATCTCACCCGAGATCCACGGGCTAAAGAACGCAAAAAATATGGCTTGCACAAAGCCCGCAAAGCACCTCAGTACTCGAAGCGTTAAGAGAAGTTGTCAGGGGAGGAACCTGCGATCGCTTCCTTTGTTTACCTCCGTAGGGGTGCGAAGAGGGGACATTTCTCAATATGTTTCCCATGCAATTGGTAAATGTTTTTTTCATAAACCCTCTACCTTTTTTAGGTGGAACTAGGAAAAGAAATCACTTTTCTATTCAAACCCCATTGAGAGAAACTTAGAATTGTTCTCCTGACTCCTGACTCATGTTTCTCAAGTTATAATTAATATAGATCCCCAAAAAGAACAATGGCTAAATCTGATATTCATCCCCAGTGGTATCCAGAAGCGAAGGTTTACTGTAACGGTCAATTAGTGATGACCGTAGGTTCTACTAAACCAGAGTTGCACGTAGATGTCTGGTCTGGAAACCATCCATTTTATACTGGTACTCAAAAGATTGTTGACAGCGAAGGTCGCGTTGAGCGTTTCCTCCGCAAGTACGGCATGAAGGAAGGTCAACCCTCCAGCACCAAAAAGAAAAAGTAGCGGGTTGGCTGTAGCTGTTAACGACGACCCTGCGACTGGCTGGGTCGATTGTTGTATTTAATGCTGGAGCCTACTTGCTATTTTTTAAGGAGCGATCGCACCGATCATGGCTGAAACATATTTGTTGGAGAAACTAAAATCCGTTGAACAAACTTTTAATGAATTGACACGTCGCCTTGCTGACCCCGATACTGCTAAAAACCCAGATGAGTATCAAAAAGTGGCGAAGGCTCGTTCTTCATTGGAAGAGGTTGTCGAAACTTATGAAAACTGGAAATCTTCTCAAGAAGAATTAATAGGAGCTCGTCAAGTTTTAAAAGAAGCTCTGAGCGATCCAGAATTGCACGAAATGGCAGCTTTGGAAGTTAATGAACTTGACCAGAAAATACAATATTTAGAAACTCGTCTTAAAATACTTCTGCTACCCCGCGATCCTAACGATGATAAAAACATCATGCTGGAAATTCGTGCGGGTACTGGCGGTGATGAAGCAAGTATATGGGCTGGTGATTTAGTACGAATGTACTCTAGATATGCCGACACCCAAGCATGGAAAGTAAAGCTAGTCAGCGAGTCCTTAGCTGAAATGGGTGGCTTCAAAGAGGCTATTTTAGAAATTCAAGGTGAGAGCGTATACAGCAAGTTAAAATTTGAAGCTGGAGTGCATCGCGTTCAGCGTGTACCAGTGACAGAGGCAGGAGGACGAGTTCATACATCCACAGCAACTGTGGCGATTATGCCAGAAGTTGATGATGTAGAAATCCACATCGATCCTAAGGATATTGAAATGTCTACGGCTCGTTCCGGTGGTGCTGGTGGACAAAACGTCAACAAAGTGGAAACCGCAGCTGACTTGTTTCACAAACCGACTGGAATTAGGATTTTCTGTACCGAAGAGCGCAGCCAGTTGCAAAACAAAGAACGGGCAATGCAGATCCTGCGAGCAAAGTTGTATGAGATGAAGTTACGCGAACAACAAGAAGCTGTCACTTCCATGCGGCGATCGCAAGTCGGTACAGGATCGCGTTCGGAAAAAATTCGTACTTTTAACTATAAGGATAGCCGCGTTACCGACCACCGTCTCGGTGAAAACTTTTCGCTCAACCCTGTTTTAGAAGGCGATTTAGAGTCAATTATTCAATCTTGCATCTCTCAAGATCAGCAAGAGCGCCTAGCGGAACTCGCGGCTGGTGTTAGCAGTTCATGAGAGCCTAGGTTCGTAAGACTTTTTGATTAACTATTGAATCTTTTAAAGAAGAACCGTTTGTCGTGCTGTTGCTTTTAACTCCGACAAGCGGTTTTCTATTGAGCTAGCTAGAGCATCCTCCATCTCTCTTGGGTAAGAATAATAATCAAATTCGTACTGGAGGATGCCGTTTAGTTGAACCAATTCTTTCAAGCTTGGGCAAAGATTTACTAACTTGTCCACTTCCTTTTGCCAGCGAGTAAAAATTCGGTAGCTAAAAAAACTGCTACATATATTGCCTTTTTCGTCCCAGTATGATATACATACTTGGTGCCTCAAGCAGCGAATTTTCTTAATTTGCTTAACTTGATAGCCTTGTGCTTTCAATGCTTCTTTGGCTTCCCTGGCAGAAATATTCCATTGTTGTGGGTTAATTTTATCAGCAGATATTAAGCTTTGACCTTTACGACGATATTGACGAGTCTTGCGTGTCTTACGAACCATTGCTATCATTGGCACAGATACTATAAAAATTAGTGCTGCAGCTTTAAAAATTAAAACTGCAGTTTCCTAAATACAACTAGAGATAGTCTACTAGCAACAAGTAAGCCTGTCAACATAAAAGTAAACTTGTAAGATTGGAATTAAGCTTTTAAATTACAGTTGAGTAGCCACACAAGCAGTGAAAATTGAAAGCAGGGAAAAACTGATTGAGATAATTAAACTGGCTCGTGGTTCGATGAGTCAGAGAGCTTTTGGCAAACTTCTAGGAGTTTCTGCGACTGCTGTTCAGATGTGGGAAAAAGGCGTGAAGGTGCCAGATACAGAAAATTTAGCTCAGATTGCATCTCGATCAGGTTACACACTTGAAGAGTTACTGTGCTGTTTGGAAGGTAAGCCAGTATCAGAATCCTCAGATTTAAGTGTAATTCTTAGACAAATAAAGCATATGCCTCTTAGTCAAGTAGCTCAGATAGTTCAAGCAGCGGTTGATAGATTGGCTACAGCTGCTGAAGCATCAGGGGATGAGGCAAAAGCGAGTTGAAGCGTGAGAAATGAACCATAAAGGACGCTGCATAGCGCAAAAAAAGAGAGAATTTGAGGCGATCGCCACCTGGAGTTGTCCGGATAATTCACTTAAGCTCTTATTTGATCTGGCTCCGATATTAGATACAAACAGCGATGCCTGCGGCGAGCTACGCTAACGCCAAGATAAAGCTAACTAGTACTTGCCTGTTAACTGAGTCATAAAATATTGGAACAAATCGGAAGATTCTCCCCTAAATCAGAAAATCCTAAAAACGCTTGCTTTTCCCTTTGAAAGTAATATTCTTGCTCGTTTAGTATGAATAGGATTTTCTTTGAAACCGGGCTCGTGCGCTTATAGCCTTGCAAAAGTCAGTTGATGACAATTATACTAAGTTTCATGATTTTTGTTCTGTATTAAACGCCGAAGTGAACAAATTAGCCTTTTGAGATTAACTGAACCGTATTGCGTTAACTGCACCCAAAACTTGTGCAGATGTGAGATTGAAGTTGGGGAAAGTAATTGAAGTAAGGCTGACGCTCCCCTGAAATATAGCTTCTTCGTATAATCCATCTACCAAAGTCAGCACAGTAATTTTCCTCTGACTCGGATCAACAATCCAGTATTCAGGAATTCCCCTTGCCGCATATTCAGAACGCTTGTAGCGGTAATCCCGATCTTCATTTACTTTCCCAAAAGAGACAACTTCAACTACCAGTGCAGGGGATGGCATATCCTGAGTAATAGTAGCTCGTTTGCCACCGAGCGCCGCAAATAACTCCTCTGTTAACACCATTAGATCTGGTAGCCGAACGCGAGTACGATTGCCTGTAACTAAAATTTCCGTATCTTTATGGCGGATAAGTTGTATGGGGACAAACTTGAGAAATTCCGATAACAAGTAGAGAGAAATTAAGTTGTTGCTATCTGTTTCGGGTGGCATTTCCACTAAATTCCCATCCACTAACTCATATCTTGTGTCTGTTCCATCATCATAAGCAAGATACTCTTCAAGAGTCAGTTTTTTTATAACTGTAGTCATAGCGCGTCTACGTTTTGTTCTAACTAAATTAATTCCTGTATTTTGTTTGCTACCATATCTTAATGTTACTGGAAATTCTTATTCTTATCGTCATTAAATCTGGTAGTCGAACACGAATACAATTGCGTGTGAGTACAAGTCACGAGTTAATGTAATTGCCCATTCTGGACAGACTTCTCCCCGTCCGTTACACCATTGTTCAATCAGATAGATAAGGGCACGAGTTAGCTTAGAGTGAAAAAACTTAGGTGACATTTTAGGAATTGCCTTACCATTCACTAGTTCGTAAGTGATATCTCCATCGCCTGGGGGAAGATTCAGGAACTGTTGCAAGGTCAATTGGTTGTTGGCTTGGAGTATCATGACGTGGATGATCTGGCGGTTAATTTAATTGTAATTCGGTCATACGTCACCGTCGATGAGCGCGTTCGTATTAGCGATCGCCGCTTCAATCAAGCAAATTTCTTTATAGACCGTGGCGGTAATAGTGAGGAACGTTACGAATTAACTCAACAATTTTTATCCCAGATCAAACAACGAGTCCGTTATATAGCTTGGCTAAATCCTCTGCCGAGAAAGCGTTGGGCTGGTACAACGGCTGGTGATATTGCCCGTCTTGTGCCGATGTTCGAAGTAAGTCGCCGAGGGTTGCAAGATGCTATTGGTGTGCTGCGAGGACGTCCGACTAATTTTGAAGGGCGGAGAATATGAGTAAGATTAAACTTGAAGTTGCCCAACGACGCATTGAGTCTTTGAAAAAACGCTTCGGCACAGGGCACTTATATTTAGCATATCATGCTGCTTTTCCCTTAGCACTCACACCTGATTTGTTATATCGTTTGTGGGCTAACTTTCAACTCGATATTCATGGTGAAGTTTTGGGTATTCCCTGGATAGCTGTGGCAGATTTGCTGCTTTCTAGTTTATGCGATGAAGTGGGACATGAACTTTATGAGATGAATGTGGCAGTACGAAATGTTCTGCTGAATCTATTGCAGGAAGATGACAAGTTTGGGCAAAAACGGATTAATCAATTGTCGGATTTCTTGCTCAATTATGTAAGGCAGCAACTCCAAAGCGACGATCCTGACATCAAAGACTTTGCTCTAGCTCAGCGATGGATTGCTTTGGCATATACTCGATCTAATCAGGCAACTCATGAACTGGCGTTGGCTCTTAAGAGCGCCTATTCTCAGGATAGAGCAGATCTGATCCGATTGGCGTCTTTGATGGAAACATTGGCAGAGCCACTGGGTGGATGGGAAGAATTTCAGCCGCTTTTGATTTATGCTCGTGGGATGGGAAACTTTGCTGGTGGCAATTTGGAGGCTGCCAAAAATGAGCTGGGCAAAGTTCTTGGGAAGGGAAATGAAATTACAGTTGCGGGGATAGAGTTGCCTATTCCCGAACAAATCAGAGCAAAAAATCTATCGCGGCGACAGGTAATTCGATATCTGGGTTGGGGAGGTGTTGGGTTTGGTTTGGTAGCCATTGCCGGAGACTCAACGATGCCAAAACAGAAACCCGACTCCTCACAGAAGCCAGATTTCTTGCCACAATCCGTACTCCTGAAAACCGTTCAATTTGAAGTCGTCACTGTCGATGAGCGGGGAAGTATTAGCGATCGCCGCTTCAGTCAGGCAAATTTCTTCACAGAAAACTTGGGCAACGGTATCACCCTGGAAATGGTAGAAATTCCCGGTGGTAAGTTTGTCATGGGTTCGCCACCAGGTGAGGAGGGAGGAGATTCGTATGAGCGTCCACAGCATACTGTCACTATTCAGCCTTTCTTCATGGGCAGGTATACTGTAACTCAGGAGCAGTATCAGGCAATAATGGGTAAGAATCCCTCTAATTTCAAAGGAACAAAAAAACCTGTTGAAAATGTAACTTGGGATCAAGCTACTGAATTTTGTGCTAAACTATCACAGACTAGTCGAAAAACCTATCGGTTACCTAGTGAAGCTGAGTGGGAATATGCCTGTCGTGCTGGAACAACTACTCCGTTTTATTTTGGTCCCACTATTACCACTGGTCTAGTCAACTGCGACGGAAATTATCCCTATGGTTTTGCACCAAAAGGTGAATTTCGTCAGCACACAACTGATGTTGGCAGTTTCCCTTCAAATGCCTTTGGGTTATATGACATGTATGGGAATGTGTGGGAATGGTGTCAAGATACCTGGCATGACTCTTATAATGAAGCGCCTGTTGATGGTAAAGCTTGGATAAACGATAATCATAATCGCCTTTTGCGTGGCGGTTCTTGGTATAACAACGTGTTTGTCTGCCGTTCCGCATTTCGCGACTGGTTAGAACGGGTAAATAGGCACGAGCATGTCGGCTTTCGTGTTGCCGTATCAACGTCGATGACTTAGTGCCCTTTGCACTTTTCCACTTTGTCCTTTGCCCTTATTTTGTCCTGTCGCACATAGCGCGAATAAAAATAGCACCACATTGTAGATTAGCAAGTTTCTTGCTAATCTACAATGTGGTCATTAAAAATTTTTTCCTCTCTCGGTTCTCGTTCCTTGACTTCTGCCACATACAAGTTTTGAGGCTTAATCTCAAGGGTTGCGCCTTAGTCTCTGCGTAAAAACGAGGTATACCAAAAAGATTGGGGCTTTATCGTATATTTTCCCACATATACATATGTTAGCATAAAAAATGGGGTAAGCAACTCCGAATGCTGCGTGGCGGCTCGTGGAACAACAACGCGATCAACTGCCGTTCTGCGTATCGCAACACGAACGCGCGCGACAATAGGAACGACGACAATGTCGGTTTTCGGGTTGTCGTGTCTGCGGCGAGCGCTCTTGTGCTGTCAGAATTGATGAATGGGAATTCACCAAGCATACCAAACAAGAGTCTAGACCCACCCAGTGAGGTTGATGAAGACTTCCGAATATAAAACAGAGTCGGATAGCTTGGTTAAGCTGCAAAGTCAGTCGAACAGTTGTCCGAATCATCATGTAAATGTCCATAATCGCTCAGTAAGCGATCGCTCTTTGCGTGACTGAGGAAATCTGCACATATTACCACTCAGATACCTGACTTCTCTTACGAAGTTGGGTATCTTAAATATAGACAATAATACAAATTTTAGATTAAAAAGAAACAGGGCAAAGTTTTCTACTATCAGAACGCATCACCAAACAATATACAATTCCACTACTTAAAGTTAAAAGAAAGCAATTTGTGAAGACAGACAGCATTTTTTATCGCCTGTTCCAAGAATTTCCTAGTATCTTTTTTGAACTGATTGGGAAACCACCGGAAGAAGCTAAGGCCTATAAATTCTCTTCAGTAGAAATAAAGCAATCATCTTTCAGAATTGATGGACTGTTTCTCCCTCAACAAGACGACCTCTAGATAATCTACTTCGTCGAAGTTCAGTTTCAACCCGATGATGAAATTTACTCTCGAATTTTCGCAGAAATCTGTTTGTATCTACGGCAGAATCAACCAAAAAATAACTGGCGTGCCGTCTTAATTTATCCAAATAGGAGTATCGACACCGGAGATATAAAACATTATCGTGAATACTTTGATTCTGGACGAGTGACTCGTATTTATCTGGATGAATTAGGTAAAGCTGAATCATTACCAGTAGGCATTGCTACCATTAAGTTAGTGATTGAAAATGAAAATACAGCAGTTCAACTGGCAAGGCAATTAATCGACAGAACCAGGCTTGAACTCATCTCACCACCGCAACAGCGGCAGTTATTACAATTAATAGAGACCATCTTAGTTTACAAGTTTATAAACATGAGTCGGGAGGAGATAGCAGCAATGTTTGAAATCGGTGATCTCAAGCAAACAAGGTTTTATCAAGAAGCCAGGAAAGAACTTAGTACAACGTTTCATAAATTCGTGACGAATTGAACCGTTTGCTGGCGAGGCTTTTAAGGACACAATAACGCTACGAACTTGTGAAATTCTGTACTTAGGCCCGAAGTTGAGCAGGAAGTTCGGCTTGAAGCAGTACCCAAATTATTAGCTTTTGGATTGAGTGTGGAACAAGTAGCAGAGGCGATAGGTTTGAGTGTAGAACAAGTAAGGCTTGCCGCAGATCACCAGCAGTCCTCTTGAGCCTTTCAAAATATATACGAGGTAGCCCTCGCTACTTCGTATGTCAGTCACTACAGTTGTAGATGAAAAATAAAATAGGAAAATTTTCAATTATCAGAACGCATCATTAGAAAACTGACAATTCCATTACTCGCTCGTTAAGAAGCACAATTTGTGAAAACAGACAGCATTTTTTATCGCCTGTTCCAAGAATTTCCAAGTATCTTCTTTGAACTGATTGGGGAACCACCGGAAGAAGCTAACGCCTATAAATTCTCTTCAGTAGAAATAAAGCAAACATCTTTCAGAATCGATGGTGTATTTCTCCCTCGACAAGACGATGAACAGATAATTTACTTTGTAGAAGTTCAGTTTCAACCCGATGATGAAATTTACTCTCGACTCTTCTCGGAAATCTGTTTGTACCTGCGGCAGAATAAACCAAAACATAACTGGCGTGCAGTCTTAATCTACCCAACCCGGAGTGTAGACACAGGAGATACAAAACATTACCGTGAATTCTTTGATTCTGGGCGAGTTAGCCGTATTTATCTTGATGAGTTAGGTGACGCTGAATCGTTACCACTAGGCATAGCTACCATCAAATTAGTGATAGAAGATGAAAATACAGCAATTGAAGTTGCAAGGCAGTTAATCGACAGAACAAGACTTGAGTTCAACTCACCACCTCAACAACGGCAATTACTACAATTAATAGAGACGATCTTAGTTTACAAGTTTATAAACATGAGTCGGGAGGAGATAGCTGCAATGTTTGAAATCGGTGATCTCAAGCAAACAAGATTTTATCAGGAAGCCAAGAAAGAACTCAGGCCAGAAGTTAAGCAGGAAGTTCGCCAGGAAGTCATGCAGGAAGTTCGACAGGAAGTCATGCAGGAAGTTCGACAGGAAGTCAAGCAGGAAGTTCGACAGGAAGTTGAGCAAGAAGTTCGCCAGGAAGCCAAATTAGAAGCAATACCCCGATTGTTATCATTGGGGCTGAGTGTGGAACAAGTAGCACAGGCATTAGGTTTGAGTGTAGAGCAAGTAAGGCTTACAGCACAAAATCAGCAATCTTCTTGATACTATGTTTTTACACAGTGGTGATGTAGTAACGCTTTCGCTCCTGCTACTTTTGGGGGGGTAAAGCCAGCTATCATCTGTAGCAATTAAGTCTTGGAGTAAACTGTTGTGACAGGGAACAGTTGTAGGGATATTTATACTAGTCTTCTTTCCAACATCAGAGCCAGTATAGTCTAGCTGGAGCTAGCGCACAAGGTTTTGAGTATGCGAGCGCTGCTTATCCCGCCCCTGTACGATCACTCTCTTTTCCGCTTTTCCTCTGTGTCATCGGTAGCGAATCAGATTATATACAGAAAATCAGTCTTTAGAGGGATGCAAGCTTTTCGTAAAACTTTTTACTTGCTTCTGGGATTTCCTGTGTCAAAATAGTGGTTAAATTTTGTTAAGATTAAACTCGAAGTTAGTTATAATTGCACCCCTATAATATCCCCTACCTTGGAGACACTGAATGCTACGACTAGAACATATCAGTAAAATTTACCCCACAGGCGAAGTCCTCAAGGATATCAACTGGGAAGTAAAAGTTGGCGATCGCATCGGTTTAGTAGGCGTCAATGGTGCTGGCAAATCCACCCAACTGAAAATCATTAGTGGAGAAATTGAACCCACAGTTGGTGAAATTGTTCGTCCTGCTAGCTTACATATAGCATATCTGAACCAAGAGTTTGAAGTCGATCCCACCCGTACCGTTAGAGAAGAATTTTGGACAGTCTTTAAAGAAGCTAATGCAGTGCAGCAGTCTCTAATGGAGGTGCAGCACCAAATGGAAAATGCAAGTTTAGAACAACTGGATCGATTAATTGACAAATTAGATCGCTACCAACGGCAGTTTGAAGCTCTAGATGGCTATGGCTTAGAGGCACGAATTGGAAAAATTTTGCCAGAAATGGGGTTCGATCCCGAAGATGGTGATCGCCTTGTCAGTGCCTTTAGTGGCGGTTGGCAAATGCGGATGAGTTTGGGCAAAATCCTGCTACAGAAACCTGACTTATTACTACTGGACGAACCGACAAACCATCTAGACTTAGAAACTATCGAGTGGCTGGAAAATTACCTCAAAGGGCTCACAACCCCAATGGTCATAGTCTCTCACGACCGCGAGTTCCTAGATAGACTCTGCACGCAAATCGTCGAAACCGAACGCGGCGTTTCCAGCACATACCTCGGCAACTACTCAGCATACCTACAACAAAAAGCCGAAAATCAATCAGCACAACTCAGTGCTTACGAACGCCAGCAAAAAGAACTCGAAAAACAACAAGCATTTGTTGACAGATTCCGTGCTAGTGCCACCCGCAGCACCCAGGCGAAAAGCCGAGAAAAACAACTGGAAAAAGTTGAACGCATCGAAGCACCAACAGGAGGAGTAAGAACTCTACATTTCCGTTTTCCCCCTGCACCTCGCAGCGGACGTGAGGTAATCAATATCAAGGATTTAACTCACACCTACGGCGACAAAATCTTATTTTTGGGAGCAAATCTCTTTATAGAAAAAGGCGATCGCATTGCTTTTCTCGGTCCCAATGGTGCAGGTAAGTCTACGTTGTTACGTCTGATTACGGGAATAGAAAAACCTACAGAAGGCACTGTGACACTAGGCGAACACAATGTGATTCCCGGTTACTTTGAGCAAAACCAGGCGGAGGCTTTAGATTTGAAAAAAACTGTCATGGAAACTATCCATGATGAAGTTCCCGACTGGAAGAACGAAGAAGTCCGTACCCTTCTAGGAAAGTTTTTGTTTAGTGGCGATACCGTTTTTAAACAAGTTGCGGCATTGAGTGGGGGTGAAAAAGCCCGTCTGGCATTGGCAAAAATGCTATTGCGTCCGGCTAACTTGCTTATTCTGGATGAGCCGACAAACCACCTAGATATTCCGGCAAAAGAAATGCTGGAAGAAGCAATCCAAAACTACGAGGACACAGTAATCGTCGTTTCCCACGACCGCTATTTTATCTCTCAAGTTGCCAATAAAATCGTGGAAATCCGTGATGGTGAGTTTCGGGTTTATTTGGGCGATTACCATTACTATCTGGAAAAAATTGCTGAGGAAAAAGAACAAGCTAGGTTAGAGGCGATCGCTACTGAAAAAGCTGCGAAGAAAGCTGCGAAAGCTGCAAAAGCTTCTGCAAAACACAAATAGGGAATTGAATCATGATTCATGGTTAGCTGATACAATACAGCAATCAACCATGAATTTTTTTTTCAATACAAAAATTCATAATTTTTTTAGAAATGTCCAAACAATCAGCCAATTCTTAACAAGACGAGGTTGATGAGCAGAAATTCACTTGCGGCTGCAATTAGCAGTGGTATCATTCATATATTACAAAAAGTAAAGGGCAATATCTTATGACCAAGGCACCTATTGCTCCCGTGGTGCTAGTCATTTTAGACGGATGGGGCTACTGCGAGGAGACACGAGGCAACGCTATTGCCGCAGCTGAAACTCCAGTCATGGATAGCCTCTGGAAAGCGTATCCGCATACCCTTATCCGTACATCAGGAAAATCCGTAGGGTTACCTGATGGTCAAATGGGTAACTCAGAAGTGGGTCATTTGAACATCGGCGCTGGGCGAGTTGTACCTCAGGAATTGGTACGTATCTCAGATGCAGTGGAAGATAGATCCATCCTCACTAACCCAGCACTTGTCAACATTTGCCAAGAAGTGCGTGGTCGAAATGGCAAGCTTCATCTTGTAGGGCTTTGTTCAGAGGGTGGGGTACACTCCCATATCAATCACCTGTTCGGGTTACTAGATCTAGCAAGGCTAAAAGGAATACCAGACGTATGTATCCATGCTATTACTGATGGTCGTGACACCTCTCCAAAAGAAGGTGTAAAAGCAATCTCGCTCCTACAAAATTATATAGACAGTGTAGGAGTAGGGCGGATCGTTACTCTCAGCGGTCGCTACTACGCAATGGATCGCGATCGCCGTTGGGAGCGGGTCAAACGTGCTTACGACATGATGACGCAAGATGGTATGGGGGAGTTGCGTTCCGCTGTGGAAATCCTAGAAGCATCGTATGCAGACGGTTTGACAGACGAGTTCGTACTCCCAGTAAGAATCGCTCCAGGTGCAGTAGAACCAGGAGATGGCGTCATATTTTTTAACTTCCGTCCTGATCGCGCTAGACAACTAACTCAAGCTTTCGTCCAGCCAAAATTTGTCGGTTTTGACAGACAACAAGTGACACCTCTGTCGTTTGTTACCTTTACGCAGTATGATCCCGAATTACCAGCTACAGTTGCTTTCGAGCCGCAGAATTTAAATAATATTCTAGGAGAAGTCATTGCTCAACACGGACTGAGGCAGTTTCGCACTTCAGAAACCGAAAAATATGCCCACGTCACCTACTTCTTTAATGGCGGTTTGGAAGACCCTTATACCGGAGAAGATCGAGAACTGGTAAACAGTCCGATGGTGCCGACTTACGATTACTCGCCAGCAATGTCAGCCTCGCCACTCACACAAGTCGCGATCGCAGCTCTTGAAAAACGCATCTACTCTCTAGTTGTGATTAACTACGCCAATCCAGATATGGTAGGACATACTGGTAACATAGACGCTACGATTAAAGGTGTAGAAACAGTTGACCACTGTTTAGGTCACCTACTTGCTAGCATCAGCAAAGTTGGAGGTACAGCAATTATCACCGCCGACCACGGCAATGCTGAGTATATGCTAGATGATGAAGGCAATCCCTGGACAGCTCACACTACCAACCCAGTCCCCTTAATATTGGTAGAAGGAGAAAAAGTCAAAATACCTGGATATGGTACAGATGTCATCATGCGAAATGATGGCATTCTCGCCGATATCGCCCCCACAATTTTGGAGATTTTACAATTACCTATTCCTCTAGAAATGACAGGGCGATCGCTTCTGCAAGCATCCGAGTATGAAGTGCAATTTTCCCGTACTGCCGTACAAGTAGGACTTTGAAAGAGTTAAGAGCGAGGAATTTTAAATGACAGTTAGTAACGTCGTACAAGCTATCTGGGCTTTTTCAGCAGTTGGTTTGATTGTTTTGGTGTTGCTGCATAGTCCCAAAGGTGATGGTGTTGCAGCCATTGGTGGACAGGCACAGTTATTTAGTAGCACCAAAAGTGCAGAAAACACATTGAACCGAGTAACTTGGGCACTCACAGTCATTTTTCTAGGCTTAACTGTAGTCTTAAGCGCCGGCTGGCTGCCGAAATGAAGGAATTGAGGCAATTATGGAGGAGAGGGGGAAAAAATTTTCTTCTGCTCCTCTATACATGCTCTTAACAAACTTTAACTCCAAAACCCATCAGAACAACTGTGCTACGAAAGTTACTGACGTTAGGATTAGCTGTAGCGACTGGGGTGATTGTAATTTTGACAAACCTTCAGTCTAATACCACTATAGCCTCCTACTCAAACCTATTGACAAAACAGAGTCAATATGCATCTGACTTAATCACTTCTCTTCCTTCTTCTCCAACATCATCCCTTCCCTCGTCTCTTCCTCCTCCTCAGGCTCATCCCTTGCCGCCAACACTAGCACAGTGGCAAGACAGCAAAAATAGTGGTGACTACTTTTCTCAAGTCTCACCAACCAAAGTTGGTTATTTAGTTTGGTCGCAATTTCCTGTTAAGGTTTACATAGAACCATTAAATACACTCACTGATAAGCAAGCTGAAGCATGGGTTAACAACGTTTTAGAAGCGGTGAAGGAATGGAACACTTATTTGCCTTTAGTTATAACCGAAAAGCCAGAAATTGCTGATATTACGATTGTGCGGAAAGCCCCTCCACTTCAGATGAACTCAAGCAGCAAAATACCTCGCGCGCGTTCTGCTCAAACTACCTACAATTACATCAGCAAAAACAATCTTTTATCCCACAACTTCACTATTTTACTCAGTCCCAACCAGACAGGTCAATATCTGACTGCGGCGACTCGCCATGAACTCGGTCATGCATTGGGAATTTGGGGGCATAGTCCGCTTCAAACAGATGCTTTGTACTTTTCCCAAGTTCGCAACCCATCACCAATTTCTTCTCGAGACGTAAATACCCTCAAGCGGGTTTACGAACAGCCAACGAGTTTAGGATGGTAATTATTATAGTGATGAGTAATGAGTAATGAGTCAGAAGAAAGTGAAGAAAGAATCATTCCTTATTTCAGACTTATATCCTCTCTTACTTCATTCTCATCACTCATTACTCATTACTCATAACTCATTACTGTTAAAATTTCCCCTGCAAAATCGCCTGAAACCGCTTGTTTTTTCGTAAACTATCTAAATCTGCATCAGTTTTGGCGAGCGGCAAATACTTGGTAGGATTCATCTTAATGGCTTGGGCAATGTGATCCACTGCCAAGGTGATTTTCCTTTGACATGCATAACAATAACCTTTGTTATAAATGCCGTTGGCGTGATCGGGTTTGATTTGTAGTGAACGATCAATACTAGCGTGTGCCTCGCTAAATTTACCATCTTTAGCAAGGGCATAGCCCCGATTATCCCAGGCTTCAAAATTGTGAGGATCGACTTCAATCGATTTATCGTAAGATGCGATCGCCTCTTTCGTTCTTCCCAGTCGCCGCAATGTAATACCACGGTTATTCCATGCGTGGGTATCGTCGGCAGAAATTTCAGTGGCTCGATCATAGCAAGCTAATGCTTCTTCCTCTTTCTGAAGTTTTCCCAGCATATTTCCTCGGTTAACCCAGGAAGATAGATGGTTTGGGTTGATTGCAAGGGCTTTGTCAAAACTGTCAATTGCTTCAACTGGCTTTTCCCAACTCATAAAAGCACAGCCACGGTTGTACCACACATCTGGATCATCTGGCTGAATGCCAATCGCCTGATCGTAGCTGCGAATAGCGGCTTTAAAGCGTTTCAAATTGACCAACGCGCTACCACGATTAGTAAAGGCTTTATAATAATTAGGGTTGAATTCGAGAGATCGTTCGTAGGCATTGAGGGCTTCCATATGCCGCCCTAATACAGTAAAGGAATTACCTTTCGAGTCCCAACCTTCGTAATGATAAGGGTATAACAAAAGCAGTTGCTCGTAACTCTCAAGTGCTTCAAGATGCTTGCCCCATTCAGCCAAAACCAAGCCGCGATTAAATAAGGCACGATGATCATTGGGAGTGAGGGCAAGGAGGCGATTAAAATCCTCAACGGATTCTGCATAGCGCTTCAGGTGTCCCCTAGCTAACCCCCGACAGCACCAAGCTTCAACGTAGTTTGGATCAAGCTTGAGTGCTGCATCCAAAGGGGTGATCGCCTCTGCAAACTTGTGCGCTTCAAATAATCGAACGCCTTCCTCAAATAAAGTTGTTGCAGTTGCTTCTGGCTGCTCCTTCATAAATATCTTTATTAGAAATCCAAGGCTTTTAGTAGTCGTGGGTTGTTGACAAACCTCGACTTCTGCTCAAATACCTATGATACTCAAGATTTACTGACTAAGCTTGCCCAACATGAACTATGGTAATACATCCGAGGTCTATCCAAATATTCTGGAGTGCGAACGACAATGAACCCTAAAGCCAAACGCGATCGCCATTACCTGATTTGCAAATGTGCCTGTAACTCTCTTTCAGCTTGAAAAGGAAATTTTTGAGAAACACCCGCTTCAGATTTAGGTGTCACATCCCAATCATAATGACGCAGCAGAGTTGCCAAAAAAATTTTCATTTCCATATTGGCAAACTCCATTCCAATACACGTATGTTCGCCACCCCCAAACCCAATGAGCGCAAAGGAATGTTTTTTATCCTCTTCACGGAGTGGACTAAAGCGATCTGGATCGAATGTTTCTGGAGCGGTATAAATTTCTGGTAAGCGATGCGTCAATCCTTGAGCCACAATTACACCCCAACCTGGAGGAATACAGTAGCCTGCGTATTCAAGTTCTTTGACAACCCCCCGCAAAAGTACTACACCTGCAGGGTTGTAAAAGCGCTCAACTTCTTTGAGGAAGTAAGTCATTTGGTTGAGTTGTTTGAGGTGTCCAAGGTTGAGGGTTTCATCGCCCAAAACTCGCTTTAGTTCTTGACGGAGGCGTTCTCGCCACTCTGGACGTGCGCCTAACTCAACGAGTGTCCAAGTTAGTGAGGTTGCTGTTGTGAAATGAGCGCCATTAAGTAGATGGATTGTTTCGTCAATAATCTGAGATTCTGCTAAAGCATTTCCCTGTTCATCAACAGATGCTAAAAATAACCCCAACACATCGTCAGATGTTTGTCTACTATGGCTTTTGCGTTCGGCGATAATATTCTGTAAAAATTGCTTTAGTTGACGACGTGCCTTTTGGGAACGACCATAGTTTGTAAATGGGACATCCCAGCGCAGTAGTGCGACTGCTCCCCGGACTAACGTACTATACCACTGTTCGATTTGCTCAATTTCACGTTCTACCTGCACACCAAGCAACAACCGAATTCCAATTCGGAGTGCTAATTGATTAAATTCATTTTTGAGGGGAACAGTACCGCGTTCCAGCCATTGGCTTAAGCATCGGTTAACTTCGCTTTGCATTGAGTTAAAGTAGTTGGCAATGGCTTTGCCATGAAACAAGGGAGCCATCAAGCGCCTGGTGCGACGATGTTCTTCACCATCCTGAAGCATCATTGGACGAGCGAAAATATGCTCCATTGTCGATTTCCATCCCAGATAAGAAGAGACACAATCCACCTTTTCCTGTAAAACGAGTCGATTGGCTTCTGGTCCAACCAAGACAGCATGTTTTTTGCCTAAAAGATTGATTTTGAAAACAGGACCATAACGCTGATAATTTTTTGCAAGTCCCCATCCTTGAGTCGAAATTAATTCCAGAGTTTCACCTAGAATTGGAAGACCAAAACTACCAGGCATTTTATCTGCGGGTTTTAGCTGGATCATTTTTTAGGGATACTAAACAACAAAGCGATCGCACTACAATATGGTTATGAGGGCTTAGGATCGCCCACTTCGTAGAGTACAAGATTACGATCTGTGATACCTAGCGATTGCCAAGTAGATCGCCAAACAGCGATGTGCGCTGATGCAAAGTGGTCGTCCAAAGCAGCTTGGCTTGTCCAAGCTTCTTTAATATGGATCAGTCCGTGAACTAAAACGTCTTCGGCATACGAGTATTCGATGCAACCCGGTTCAGCGCGACTGGTTGTGATCATCACTTCCATCGCGGAAATCGCATCCGAAAGCCTGTTCGGCGGTAAACGAATTGTGCCAATAATCAATAGCATCGAACCTCCTTTCAAACAACTATTACGCACATTCTCTTTCACAAGCCTTGATGCTTAAAGTGTATCCTGATAACTTAAATGCTAGCTACAACAGTGCCCTCTAAAACCTCGTTGGTTGCCGACTTCAGAAAGAGGTGGTATTGATGCGCTATGAGTAGCAGATTACAATCGATACGGAACAAATTAGTTATAATTAAGTCACCAGCACTTAGTAGTAATTTTGATTAAGTACATATGTCTCCTCATCAAAGAAATACTGAGCAGCCCAACTCTGAAAATGTCTGGATTGAAGGTTTGAAGACAGTTGGGCTGAGCATATTTCTAGCATTTGGAATTCGTACCTTTGCAGCTGCAGCTTATTTCATCCCATCAGGCTCAATGGAGCCGACGTTACAAATTGATGATCGCCTGATGGTAGATAAAGTCAGCTATCACTTCAAAAATCCACAGCGAGGAGATATTGTGGTATTTTGGCCACCCAATAGCACTATTGCAGCTTGTGGATTGTCACAGAAATCTTCCGATCCTTGGATTAAACGAGTGATTGGACTACCGGGTGAAAAGATAGAAGTTAAGGAAGGACGTGTATACGTTAACGAACGCCCTTTGCCTGAAAATTACATTGCAGGTAAACCTCAGTATCTGTGGGGACCCTCGGTTGTGCCATCCAATTCTTTCCTAGTTTTAGGAGATAATCGCAATAATAGCTGTGACGGTCATTACTGGGGTTTTCTTAAGAAAGATCGCATTATTGGTCAAGCAACTATTCGCTTCTGGCCATTTAATCGTCTAAGTAATTTAACTGAAGAACAAAAGTAGCAGACGGTTCACTAACCGAGCTTCACTTAAAGTACTGGTTTAGCGTTCACTCAAATTCTTTCAGCGTCAGGGAAGGCAGGGCAGGAGAAGATGAGGAAAAATCAGTAATTTCACGTTTTTTTATAGCGCAAAATACATATTTATTCCTTTTTTCTCCGTGTCTTTTGCCTGATCTCTTAAGCCCAGCGACTGAACTGTAAGCGTCTTTGTTCCACAGTAGATGTATAAAGTTTAACTAGTTGATCGATATTATTATTCAGGGTATACCGCTCTAATACACGCTTTCTTGCTTTCTGTCCCAGCACAGTTGTTAACTCTGGATGGTCTTGGAATAGGGGCAATAAAGTTCTTAATTGAGTTTTGATGGTCTTAGGATTAATAATTATACCTGCGCCTTTTTCCAATACTTCTCCATCAGCACCGACATCTGTAGCTAAACAAGCAAGTCCACAAGCCATTGCTTCTAACAAAGACAGGGACAAACCTTCTACTATTGATGGTAGAATAAATACATCAGAGCCGCGTAGAATTTCTATACGGCGGTTTTCATCGGCAACAAATCCCAACCAGATAATGTTGTATTCAGAACCATAAAACGTTTCTAAAGAAGGTTTGAGAGGTCCATCGCCAACAATGAGCAGCTTACTACCTGCTCCCATATCTGCTAGCTTCCAAGCTCGGAGAAGGGCTTCGACATTTTTCTCAGCAGCTATCCGACCTTGGTAAACAAACAGGCTATCAGCTTTGAATTCTGCTTTGATGTTAGAAGGGCCAGGAGAATACTTCTCAGTATCCACTCCGTTAGGAATGACAGCAACATTTTCTTCCCGCACGCCTAAACGTGATAACAATTCTCGTTGAATTTGAGAAAATACTATTACGCGGTCGTAGTTAACCAAAAAAGGCGCGTAGAGTTGATATGCCAACAGTTGTGTTCCTGATACTATTTTTGCGCCCTTACCAGCAAAGGGGGTGTGAAAAGTGGCAACTAAAGGCAAATTTAGTTTGTCACAAATTTCCGGTAGAACAAAGTCAAGGGGAGATAGAGTCAGGGAAGCATGAACGATATTTGGCTTGATACTCTTAAGTGATCGAGTTAAAACCTTCGTCGCGTTGAAAGTCGGAATTGTGTAAACCTGGGACTTATAAATGAAGGGTAGAGGAACCTCTGGACAATTTGGCCAGTTACCAGGTTCAGATTCTTCTTGAGCAAAGTGGAGAAAGCTCACTTGGTGTCCCTTGGCTAACAAGGCATTTGTAATTTCTCGACTATAGGTGACGTTACCGCAAAAAGGTGATTTTTTTCCAATCCAGGCTATACGCATTCTTTGTTAGCTATCAGAAAAGCGGATTCATTCTATCAGCTTTTTGTATGTTTATACCGTATTTTTTTGCCGAATAATTACTGTTTTTTTGATTAAGCTATGTCAAAATATTTATCCAGCAACTAGTACCGCTATGCGGAATCAGAGATTAAAAATTAAAAATTTTAAAAGCTGGACAAAGCAGGCTGTCTAGTAATTCAGAATGAGTGCTTTATTTGCGTCGCACTGTACTAGAGATGAAAAATTTACCGTTTTGACAATTCAATGAATCTATAAATTGTATTTCCTTACCTTTGTTATCAATATTTTTCCGACAAATATTCTAGACGCAGCTTATTGCGCCTAGCTCATGCCTGATTGATGCCTTCTAATAAATATGTGAGAATTTCCCACTTACCTGAGTTTAGCACGAAAAGAGCAGCTTTCCGTCGAAAAATCACTCTTTCTCGCCGATATTCATTTAGAAGAGTAATACCAAGTTAATAAACTGCCAGAAAAGACAATTGCAGCTAATCCCAAAAAGACAGTCTGTAATCCAATAAAGGTTTCTATAACACCTGTTAATGCTAAAGGTAGGGAGAGAGCAATATTAATCACGTTGTTTTGCAACCCAAAAACTTTACCGCGCATTTCCGGTGGAGTTTCTGCTTGGATAGCAGTTTGCATGGGGATGCCAACGAGTGCTCCAAACACACCTAATAGGGTGACAAGGAGTAGGACAATCGACAGTTGTGTAGTAAATACTGACAAACCAATTAAAGATGCTGCCATACCCAGACATCCACATAAACTGAGAAGGGTATAGGAGAAGCGTTGACAAAACTGACCGAGAATTGTCGCTCCAAGGGCAATACCAACGCCGCCAGCTGCCAGTAAAAAGCCGAATTGGGAGGCTTTTAAGTTAGGAATAATTTCTGCCATGCGAACGGCTAGAACGGTGAGTGCCGCGAACACAGAAAACAAGATGATCAGTTGAATGAGAGCATTGCGGAGGCGATGATTTTCACTGAGATAGCGTAAACCATCCTGCATATCGGCAAAAATGTGGGGAGATTCTTTTTCAGATTGTTGGCGTTTTTCGTTAGTGACAATAAGCAATAAAATTATTCCAGCGATCACATAACTGCCACCCACCAGAATTTCTTTGCCTAGTTCGCCACTGCCACCTAATTGCAGCCAAAGTTGATCGGCAATCCCTAACAATGGTTCCCCCACAGCAAAACCAACAATCACAGACGCCATCATTGTTGTTGTGTAAAGCGAGTTAGCTGAGAGTAAATGCTGTTCTCTCACTACTAAAGGAATTGCTGCTTGTTCTGCTGGTGCAAAAAATTGCGTCAATGTAGAAACTAAAAAAGTCACTCCTAGAATGATGCTAAAACCTACTGGTATAAATCCCCCCAATGCCTGCCAATCATGAGTTAACCATAGCAGTAGAGGAATTACCAAAACTAGGATACCGCGCCACAGATTCGTTGCTACCAATACCGCCTTTTTTGACCACCGATCTACGAACGCACCAGCCAGGGAACCAAAAAGGACTGCGGGAATGGTAAAAGAAATCATCAGTCCTGACACCCAACCGCTAATGCTTTGATCGCTTGCTTGAAACTGAGTGTTAATTAAAGCAATCATCAGCACCAGATATACTTTATCAGCCAGTTGGCAAAAGACTTGACCACCCCAAAGAGCCAGGAAGTTAGGGTTTTTCAAAACTGGCAAAAATCCCTCTACAGTTTCTTCTGTCGAATTAGAGGTTTGTTCAGCCTGAGTTTCAGCAACTTGGGTACTATGCCCATTGACTTCACTAAGGGTTGGCTCGTCAGTTTTTGGGAGTTCTGATTTCCCATTTTTATCGTTTGTGGAAACGTCTTTGGCAGACATTTGTTGATAGTGAATTTGATCGCGTTTGGGTTGAGAAACTTCACTTAAGTGATTAGTAACTTGAGGCGAAATAGCACTAGTTTGTTTTTTTAAGTCGCTTGGCGACAACGGCAGGATAATTGGATCGGAATTAGACGGTTGCATCATAATTTGCAGCAAAATAAGAATCAATTAAGGTGGCGGAGCGAATAGAGCGACCGAAATGATATTGAGCATAGGAGCGCAAAATTTTCTCAACAAACAACCAGCTATCATCTTTAGCTGCATCTTGCATTATTTCTGGTTGCGAAAGTTGCTGGAGTCTAGTCAGATCTTTAGCATTCAAGCGGCTGGAAATTACTATTTTTTCTTGCCGATGGACAATTGTCTGGTATTGAGCTTGCTTCTCTTTCACCGAAGCCGTGAACGAAGACGCTCTTACATTCTCTTCCTCTTTTCGCAAACGTTCCCAAGCCGCTAAGGAAACTGTACCACCTGCTGGTATACTAAATCCGACTTGCCAGTTAGGATCTGTCACATCTGGTGTTAGAGAGAGTCCACTTAGGCAACAAACTTGAACCTGAGGAGTCAATCCGGCTAACGCTAAAAGATGAAATACCCCGTGAGTTAGATACGCCAAAACATGATCACTATCTTGAATGGCGATCGCCTCTATGCGGCTGAGATGTTCTTGAAGTAACTCATACAGTTCTTCTTGGGGTTGTTCGCTCAACGCTTGACACAGTACTATTTCTGCTAAATACTGACTTGCAGCTAGTTTTCCCAAGTTTTTTGCCAGACCCGGATAAGATTTAATAGTCTGTGCTTGCGTAATTTTATCAAGCGATCGCCCTTTAGCAATGAGTAACTCATTTACCACAAACATCTCACTTCTTCCACCCAAGCTAGAGTTATACTTGCGCGCTCCAGGAGCAACAGCACGAATCAAGCCGAACTCAGGAGTCAAAATTGTCACTAACTTATCTGCTTCGCCCAATGCTTGGGTTTTGAGATTAATTCCAGTAGCTTTATATGTTTTACTCATTACTCATTACTCATTAGCCATTAGTCATTGACCAATGACAATGAACTTTTTACTACTCTCTACGATCTAGAGTATCGCGTTGGCGGAGCAAATCAACACTGCTAGAAGTCCCCAATCTTGTTGCACCCGCTAAGATCAAGTCTAGAGCCCCGTGAAAAGTACGGATACCCCCTGAGGCTTTAATTCCTATACTTTCTCGGGTAATTTCCTTCAAAAGTCTTACATCATCTACTGTTGCACCACCATTCCAACCTGTGCTGGTTTTGAGAAAAGTTACCCCAGCATCCATAAATATTTCTGCTGCCTGTCTTTTTTCGGCATCCGTTAACAGGGTGGTTTCCAAAATGACTTTCACCGTTTGCCCAGTCTCTTCGCAAATTTCCGCAATTTCTCGATGCACTTCCTCGGTTTTGCCAGCTTTCAACCAACCTAAATTCATCACCACATCTAACTCCGTGGCACCATTTTCTACAGCTTCTTGAGCTTCGTACAGCTTCGTTGCTGAAGTCGTTGCCCCTGCTGGAAAGCCTATCACCGTACAGACTTTAGGCTTTCTACCGTGAAGGAGTTCCGCTGCTTGCTTAACGTAAGCTGGGTACACGCAAACTGCTGCAAAGCGAAATCTATCTGCTTCTTCACACCATTTCTCAACCTGCTCCTCCGAAGCCGTTGGTATCAGCAGGGTGTGATCAATAAATGGCGCAATATCAATATCTGGATAGTCTGCTGCCATTGCCTTTTCTACTAGTCATTAATTGTTAACCTTTATAAAAATTTAAGACTTTTCCGCGTCAATAAACCATAATTCTCAGAAAATTCTCTTCTACGTATTTTATTTTAACTTGATTGTAATAAAATAAACCTTTTTTCAATTTTGGACTTGACATCAGGCAGTTCTTAGGCTACTAAAGTCAAATCTACCTTAGCAAGGATATTTATTTAAGAGTTTTTCGCTACTGACCTTATCTTAAAAAAGAAGAAAATGCTTAGCGACATATAATGGTTCACAGAAATAACTAGTGGCAAAACTCGTATTAATAGTATCACAATTTATAGACACTTATCTTCAGAGATAGTGATTAAACTAGATAATAATTTATCTGTAAGCGAGATTTTAAATTGGATTAAAAACGAAACAGTGAAGGCTTTTATGACTAAGTATTCACAAAATCCTCAGGTTGGGGCTCTCAACAGTGCTTTAGGAAGATGGAATGAGTTAATAACAAGCGGTAATTCTAAGTGCTTATTTACTGGCTGTTCACAAGATGATTCTGTAATTGCTAAAAAGTCAAGAATATTGTGGGCTAAAGCTTTTGATGCTAAATAAGGCACTCCATTACCAATAGTTTTAAACATATTCGTGAGTGACATACGATCTGGAAGCACAAAGTTGGCAGGCAAAGATTGTATTGCTAAAGCTTCCGCTACTGAAATTCGACGAACTTTATAAGGATGCAAGTGTACTTCATTATTACCATAGCAGGCTGTGGGAGAGTAACGCCATCGATGAAGACGTTTGAAAGACTTTTTACAATCATCTCCTTCATCAACAGAAGCAAATCTTTTGAGCCCTGCCCTTGGCTGAAAATAATGTTTAGCATTAGGATGATTTAGCACATCATTTTTTTGAAACCAGGATTCTACTGTTAATTCTTGAGGAATACCATTAGGACAAGGAAGTATAGAATCTTCTTGAAATGGTTCGGATTCACTCCAAGGGTAGGCAAAAACTTTATTTCTAGAATATAAAATGTGATTTTTCCAAGGAAAAGTACCTTCAGGTAACATATGAAAATTACCAATATTGAATCCCATATCTGTGATGAGATTTTTATGAAAACCAATGAGAATAATTCTTTCTCTATCTTGTGGAACTCCGTATTCTATAGCATTAAGTAACATTTCTGTTAGTACATAACCTGCTTGATTTAGCTGAGACTTAAGGGTTTCAAAAAATAAGCGATGTTTTTTTGTCTTCCATAATCCCTTTACGTTCTCAAATAAAAAGAAATCTGGTTGAGCAATACAGATTAATTCAACATAAGAAGCAGAAAGCTGACCATTTTCTCCTAAATATCCTCGGTTTTTCCCGCCGATAGAAAAGTCAGGACAGGGAGGTCCACCAATAAATCCAATGATATTATTAGACTTACGGCAGTCTTTGACTAAATCCAGTAGAGACGTTGTACCTGAATTATCTGCAAGTTTATTTATGTCTGCTTCTTCTCCATAATGGTATCCGTATTCTGGCAATGCTAAATTGAGAGTAGTCCGTGAACATCGGTATGCTTCCATAAATGGAAGAAAAATTTCATTCACATAAACAATATTAAAACCGCTGGTTTCAAAACCTAGATCTAGAAAACCAGAACCAGCGAAAAATGAGAAAATACTTGGGCGATCGCTTGTCATTTTAAAAGTAAATTAGAGGTGAATGAGCTAAGCTGTTTCAAAAATATGCTAGCTAGGGGAGATCCAAAAAAATAAACATCCAGCCTTATGTCTGAATATTGGCGCTACGGCGAGAGATCTAGAATGAACTGCTGGATATTTATTTACTGGTAAGTGCCTAGACTGGAAATGATTTTGGATGAATCAGGAGGAGTTGACGATACCTCTCCTGAAATCTCAGGGTTTTCCAAATTGCCTCTCTGGCTCATACGGTACATTAAGCGACTTGTATGACGCGTATACTAGCTGATTTTTCTCTAAGTTAAGTTTATATAATAATCATGAAAATTTCGTTAAATTTTATATTGCGGCTTTTATTAAGAGTCAAAATACGTAATAACTAATAAATGCCAGTCGCTTACGGCAGGAGGTTCGCCTGTAGGGCTTGCTCTCAATGACAAAGTCCGACTCTGACGAGTGTTTTACAATTTAAATGAAATGTAATCGACCACGTAAAACCTCATAGTACTATTATGACTTACACTCTTTAAAAAGGTCATTGCGTGCATCTGCAAGATAAGTCAATAATGAATTTTTAAGGAAGGAAAATCATGAACATTACTCTCTCCTCAGAGTTTGAAGTAGTTGCAGCTAATATTGCGGCTCAAGTGTTTCCAAACACTCAATATCAATTGTTAGCTCAAGAAATTGGGGAGCGGGAATTGGCTATTACTTTCAAGAGTCATAAAAATTTTTCAGAGAATTTTAGAGTTCGGTTTTTTGCTAACAAGAAAAATCTAATTTTGTCTGGTTATTACAAAGAATCGATATAT
>JAQYWP010000080.1 GCA_029379285.1 Rhizonema sp. PD38 | reverse complement strand
ATTTCTACCTTAAAGAAACGAGGTTATGTCCAGTTGACAAAAGAAAACTTACAGCCAAGCGCCTTGGGGTTGGAAGTGGATGCTTTTTTGCTCAAGGCTTTACCCGATCTGCTAGCAACAGAATTTACTGCTAAGATGGAGGATGCGCTGGACGCAATTGCTGAGGGAAAACAGCCTTGGCAGTACTACCTAACTACTTGGAACCAGAATTACTTCGCGCCTGCGTTGGCGAAAGCAAAAACTGTCTCTTTCACATCCAATACAAAATCCTCTTCTGGTGTGGTTGAGGGCAAATTTGAGACTTCCAGAACTCGTTGTCCTCAGTGCAAAAACCCGCTTGCCAAAATCAAGAGCAGTAAACTTAAAAAGAAATTCTTTCTCAAATGTGTTAATGGATGTGTTGATGTCGTCCTCTTTTGGAGCGATCGCAACAAAACTTGGGAGCAACCTCGATCTCAAGCAGCCAACGTCGTAGGTGCAAATCCTCAAAAACAAGCTTTGCTGACGACACATCCCTGTCCGGTGTGTAAGAAGCCTCTGGAAGAATACAGTTATATGAAAGACGGACAGAGTAAGATCTTGCTCCGGTGTTCCAATCCTCAATCCCGGAATGACCAGAAGCACAAAGAAGTTGCTTATTTTAACACAGCAAATGGATGGTGGAGTCCTAAGTTTGGGGAGTTAAAACCTATGTAGTCTTTATTGATACGAATTACATAGCTAACCTCAGCACGGATGCCTTTGCTTGTAATAACTTTTGACTCTCTAGGTTTCGGCTTAGCTTAGGATTGTGTTACTATTGATAAAAGTAGGCATTAAACAGGATGCGCTGTAAGAGTAGGGGGACTTTTGTGTAACGCTCTTAGTAGAGATCTTCCAAAATTAATTTATGCGTTCGTCTAAAACCTTGGTATTGAGAAACGGTGAGACAGCCCTGCAGGAGGGTTAGCCCGACCTAGGGGACTGCGATCTTCGCAGCGTTAGCGAGCTTGCGAGCGTCACCCGAAGGGCTGCATCCTACAAAAAAAACCCCATATATTATTTCAGGAGATGTCTAGTTAGTCAAGAAAAATCAAATATTTAGAAAAATTTAAGTGTAGATGGTTATTTGATGTGCGGTACACTACCCTGAAATAAGGGTAGGTGGTGGATTCAGTGAATTGTTCAATGAACAACATTGTTTTGCCCCGGAATAAGGTCAAAATATTACTGTGGGAAAGAAAGATGTTGATTGCTGAAAATTCAAGGAGGATAGCCAGCCTTAGGGGCATTTATGCAGGGAAAGTGTTATTAATCAAATGTCAACGAATTCGCTCAAGTTATAAGATCGCTTGTGCAACCTAAAAAAGTCGAAAAAATAGATTTCAATCAGGAATATCCGTGTCCTTGTCGTCGGCGAGGACAGCTAATTCCGATTATACTGACAGAAGCATTTGGTTGCGATCGCTGTCAGCAAATATTTGTCGTTGAAGATAACGGACATGTCCTAGAGCAGCTTTCCACCACATATCCCTACAAGCGAGCTTGGCGATGGATGGGAAATACTTGGCAAGTTGTCCGTCCTCGGTTGGGAGAAAGTTATTTACCAGTAGCGCTGGGTGTTCTTTTCGTGCTAGTGATTATATGGTTACCATTAGCGCTGAAAGCAAGTAGCTCCAATACGATCGTTTGGGCAATATTAGCAGTAATGTTGGCTATCCTGCCAGCACTAATGGTCTGGCTTACCTACAGACGTTAATGAGGCAAATAGTGGATGTTTTTGATGATTGCCCCCAACCAATTGCCAGTGCCAAACGCGCTTATCAGGCTTCTCTAAAGCTGGGAAGTACAAAGGGTGTAGAGCGTAGTCGCGCTGTGTTGGCAATGGCACAAGCACTTCAAGAGTCCTTTGATGATATTCTGGAAGCTAATACCCTGGATTTAGAAGCCAGTCGGGAAATGGCAGTTCCAGAATTGGTTTTGGATTGGTTAAAACTGACTCCACAACGCTTAGGAGCAACAGTAGATATTCTTCAAAAGTTGGCAGAATTATCAGATCCTCTACGAAGAGTTAGAAACGCTGACTATCAACTCGAAGACTCTCAAACTTACTCCCAGCTGACACCTTTAGGAGTCATTGCATTTATTCATGAGGCGTTTCCAGATTTGGCGGCTCTGGCAGCAGGTTTATGTATTAAAACTGGCAACAGTATAATTCTCAAAGGCAGTACAGAAGCGAGCCATTCTAATGTGGCGATCGGCAACGCACTTCAAGCAGCTGTTGATCATGTGGGCTTACCGAATGGTAGTTTAGAATTGTTAACAGCAGAACATGGAACTTCAATTCGAGATTTAGTCACGCAAGATGAGTACCTAAATTTAGTCATACCCTACGGACGTTCCAGCTTGATACAACAAGTTGTGCGTCAGGCAACTGCTCCTGTTCTAAAATCGAGTATTGGCAACTGTTACCTTTACTGGTCGCCCAATGCTAGCTTAGAGATGGTACGCTGGATGATTATGGATAGTCATCAGAGTGAACCAGATGCGGTGAATGCTATTGAGAAAGTACTGATTCACAGGCAGGCATTACCATCGTCTCTGTCTGTTCTATGGAATACTTTAAAGGAAAAAGGCTTTGAAATTAGAGGAGATGAAGAACTTGTCGAAGCATTTCCTCAGTTACAACTCGTTCAGTCTAGAGAATGGGGAAGCGCCTACCTTACCCGCACAGTCGCTTTTAAGCTGGTAGATAGTTTAGAAGCAGCGATCGCCTGGATTAACCAACATAGTAGTGGTCATGCCGACTGCATTGTCACGGAATCTTACCAAGAAAGTCGGCAGTTTGCCTTGGGAGTGAACAGCGCCTCAAGCTACATCAACGCTTCTCCACGTTTTTCTCGCAATCCATCACGAGGCGACTCTGTATTTTTAGGCATGTCCAACCAAAAAGGTCTTCGACGCGGTTTGATTAGTTTAGAAAGCCTCACTACCGTTAAGCATATTGTTCAGGGTAATGGACGATTTTAGTAGCTTGAAATGTAAATTTATATACTTCATAAAATCGAAAATACTTAAGTAAAAATACGCAAGTACTGCTAAAATAATGTGTATATAAGTTTACCCAAATTCCTACTCGTTGATTTTCCGGACATCTTTATCATTCTTCTGTTAAAAAGAGATCGAGCAATCAAGTAGAATAGGGTTTGCGTTGAGAGACTGGGACTTGCCCAAATCAACTCATATCCTATTTGAACAAGCAGTTTTCATGACACAGACACTCACAAGAGTCACTTTTGCCAAAACAGTCGGTTTTAGAAAAGAACTGAATAAACGAGTTGACGCTTATTTTCAATCTGAGAAAATTTCTCCCCGAGATAATCTTGCAATGTATCTCAAAACTGCAACAATCTTAGGATGGGTGATTGCCGCTTGGACATTTACAATCTTTGGTCCGCCGATAATATGGATGAAAGTACTTGGCTGTATTCTTCTAGGATTAGGTCTTGCTGGCGTAGGCTTTAGTGTAGGACATGATGCGAATCATGGCGGTTACTCTAGTAAAAAATGGGTGAATTATATCCTTGGTTTAACCTATGATGTCATTGGCGTATCAAGTTATCTGTGGAGGTTCCGCCATAATTTCCTACATCATACTTACACCAATATATTAGAGCATGATGTCGAAATACATGGAGATGGATTGGTGCGGATGTCTCCCTTCATGAAACTCGAATGGTATCATAAATTTCAACACATTTTCATTTGGTTTATTTATACCGTCATTCCGTTTTATTGGTCTATTTCTGATGTCACTCTCATATTATTTAAGCGAAAATACCACGATCATGTCGTTCCTGTATCCAAACAGGAAATTTTCACACTGTTAGCTGGTAAAGTAGTTTGGTTGGGACTGTTTGTCGGAGTTCCAATTGCCGCAGGATATAGTCCCTTGCAATTGATTGCCGGACTTTGCATTACTTACATGACCTACGGATTTCTAATTTGTAATGTGTTCATGCTTGCCCACGTTATGGATACAGCAGAATTCATTCAACCAAATCCGGAATCAAACCAGATAGAAGATGATTGGGCAATTGTGCAAGTGAAGACAACTGTTGATTTCGCTCCAAGGAACGCCTTTTTAAACTGGTATGTTGGCGGTCTTAACTATCAAGTTGTGCATCATTTATTCCCTCATGTTTGCCATATCCACTATCCAAAAATAGCTCCTATATTGGCAGAAGTTTGTCAGGAATATGGTGTCAAGTACAATGTTTACCAAACTTTGGGAGCAGCATTAGCTTCTAATTACCGTTGGTTGAAACTCATGGGTACAGAGCCTCAGGAAAGCGCAGCACTGTAGCGGCTTGGAAATAGAAAATAGGTAATAGGCAATTGGAGTGGAATAATTTCTTCCTCATTACCTATTACCCATTACCTACCGTTCAAGGTAATAATCATCAAACGACTTATAGCCACTATCTGTAACGTACAATTGACACTCATCTGTGATCTGCTTCATTAAAGACCAAGAAAATCGGCACTCGTCATGTAAATAAGAGCCCCAATTTTCTTGCAAGCTGCGATAAGCCAACCGCAAATTGTAAGAAGGAATGGCAGTGGAAATGTGATGGGGAACGTGAACACTAATATCGTGGCAAAGGAATTCTATCCAGCGTGGATAATCACAATGAACGGTGCCAGAAAGTTGTGCGATCGCCTCATTCCATTTGGATTCGTTTACAAACGGAACGTCTGGAGCAGTATGATGAACTATTGTAAAAGTACTCATCCAAAAATGGTACCCTAGCCAAGGGATTAGCCAAAATTTCACAAATCCCCAGATACCACTTGTGGCGATGAGAGTGGGGAAAGCGACGAGAGCAAAAACCACAACCACAGCCACAGAGAGCTTGACGCTGGATTGGTCTTTTTCACGAAATTTTCTCCAATCAAAGTGATGGGCTGTCCAATGTAGAATTGAACCTACCCACCATAATCGGTTTCGCATGAAACCTTCAAATCCCAAACGCTCAACTTTTCCCCAACTTTCAAACACCTCTGTTCTAATTGGATGCCAAGCGTTGTCTTCGTCCAACTTGTTAGTGTGAGTATGGTGATAATTGTGTTGAATACGCCAACTGTGGAACGGGTAAATCAAAGGCATCATCATTACATGCCCAACCACATCGTTTACCCAACGACGTTTAGCAAACGAACGATGTCCGCAATCATGGCCGATGACAAAAAAACCAGTCAACGCAGTACCAGTAAATATCCAGGCTGCTGGCAAAAGAAACCAAGGAGCAAATATCAGACTTAAGTAGCCCAAGCCAACCATCAAAATACTGGTTAGCACTTTTGTCCAAGCTTTATATCGATTCTTCTGAAAACATTCTTTGGGCAGAGTTTTGATAATATCCTTTAACTTTAGATCTGAATGACTAAAGTTATAATCTGGCTTCTGTGTGTTTATAGTTGATGTAGTCATGAATACCTGAGACAAAACCAATTCTCCTAGCTAATCACTTTTGTAGTGACTTGTCGCGAAGTTCTGAAACGTTAGCGTTTTGGATTATAGCAGTCTATTCCACTGAAGCGCACCTGTAATTGCTCCCTAAAAAGTCAGAGAAGCAGTTGTCTAAGAAGATGCTAAAACTACCAAATGGAGTTGACTTAATTAAATTAGAAGTTAGGAGACAGAATCCAGGAGAATGTTGTGAAGGAAGTACAAATTAATTTTGGTAAGACAGCAGAGCGTTTTTAACACAAGTGTAATGTTATAAAATTTTTCCTTTTTGAAACCCCCGACTTTAAACGTGGAGTCCCAAGCTGACTTTTAACTTCTGAATTCTGACTCCTTAATTACTGCTTTTTCTCTGCTAGCTTCACATTTTTAGCTAGTCCAAGTGTTTGCAGCAATTGAATTGTCATCCAAGTTAAGTCTATTTCCCACCATTCCAGTCCGTGACGGGCTGAATATTGATAAGCGTGGTGGTTATTGTGCCAGCCTTCGCCAAATACAAATAAAGCAACCCACCAGCAGTTAGTCGAATTATCCCCAGAGTCGTAGCTGCGATAGCCAAATTTATGGGTGGCGCTGTTGACCAACCAAGTACAGTGGTAGACAAAGACAACACGAACAAAAATGCCCCAAACGACAAATGGCCAGCCACCCAAGAGCAAAAGTAACAAACCCAATGCCACTTGGACGAAAATCATATTTTTATCTAAAAACTGATAGACTGGATCGTCTGCAATGTCTTTAGTGAAGCGAGGAAGGTCTAATCCATTTGGTTTCTGAAAAATCAACCAACCCATGTGGCTCCACCAGAAGCCTTGATTGGAATCATGTGGATCTTCAATTTTATCTGAGTATAAATGATGTATGCGGTGTGTCCCTATCCACTCGATAGGGCCTCCTTGACAAGAGAGTGTCCCGCAAAACACCAAGAAATACTCTAGCCATTTGGGAGCTTGAAAACTGCGATGGGTGACAAGGCGGTGAAATCCTAAGGTAATCCCTAAGCCGCCACTGATCCAATAAAGTAACAAAGCCACGCCTACTGCCTTCCAACTAAAGTTGCTTGGAAGTAAGGCAAATAAAGCTCCGATATGCAAAAAGGCGAAGAATAAAGTATTCACCCAGTTGATTTGATGTTTGGTTGAAGTCGCAATTGTCATGCAGTAGTCCGAATAGGAATTGTTAAGCCTAAAAAAGCGGGATCAGAAAATCCGCCGATCTAATTTTGTACGAATGAGGAACTAATGAACAGCTCGGATCAGCTGCTTGAAGCAGAAAAGGCACTGTTACAAATTTTTTCTGGAATTGACACTCAGGTCAAGCAAAATCTTAAAAGAGTGCTAGAAGCCTTTCGCTATCATAAAGTGGGCGCACACCATTTTGCAGGTGTCACAGGATACGGTCATGATGATCTAGGACGAGAAACTTTAGATAAAGTTTTCGCTCAAGTCATGGGCGCTGAGGCGGCAGTTGTGAGGGTACAGTTTGTTTCTGGAACCCACGCGATCGCATGTGCATTATTTGGCGTCCTCCGTCCTGGTGATGAAATGCTAGCAGTGGCAGGTGCTCCTTACGATACCCTCGAAGAGGTGATTGGTTTGCGGGGTCAAGGTCAAGGCTCACTAAGCGAGTTTGGCATCAACTACCGACAATTGGATCTTAACGCAGAAGGAACGCTAGATTGGCAAGCTATAAGCCATGCGGTTCAGAAAAATACGCGTCTAGTATTGATTCAGCGTTCTTGTGGCTATTCTTGGCGAACTAGTTTATCTATTGCCGAAATTCAAAAAATTGTCCATCTCGTTAAACAGCAAAACCCCGACACCGTTTGCTTTGTTGATAACTGCTACGGCGAATTTATTGAAACTCAGGAACCTACGCATATTGGAGCCGATCTCATGGCAGGGTCTTTAATTAAAAACCCTGGTGGGACTGTTGTCAACGCTGGCGGTTATGTTGCCGGTCGTGCTGACTTAGTGGAAGCCGCCGCCTGTCGCCTCACAGCTCCGGGAATCGGTAGTTATGGAGGTGCGACTTTTGACCAAAATCGCCTGCTCTTCCAAGGACTGTTTCTGGCTCCACAAATGGTAGGGGAGGCGATGAAAGGCACTCACCTTACTGGTTACGTATTTGACAAGCTCGGTTATCCAGTGAATCCAGAACCATTTGCCCCACGTCGGGATGTGATTCAGGCAATTAAACTCGGTTCTGCTGAAAAGCTGATTGCCTTCTGTCGGGCGATTCAACAGTATTCTCCTATTGGTTCCTATCTCGACCCCGAACCTGCCGAAGTGCCAGGGTACGAGAGCCGTGTAGTTATGGCTGGAGGGACGTTTATTGAGGGTAGTACTTTGGAGTTTTCGGCTGATGGACCGATGCGGGAACCATATGTCGTTTATTGCCAAGGGGGCACTCATTGGACTCATGTGGCGATCGCCCTCGAAGCCGCAATTCATGCCATAGGACAAGCGTAAATACATTTATATTAATATGATAATTGCTACTTTAATCGGGATTGTCTAGGGATAGTTCGAGAAGAAATTGCATTACTTATCTTACACGAGCGCTGCGGGGAGTAATCGCTAAATGATATCCTAATGGTCGATACATGCCAGCGTGTACTTTCTAACTCCTAAGGAGTACTGAAATTTCATGTATCAGAAAAAATAAGTCATGCTGGGAGTGAGTTAAGTTAATCGGAAAAGGAAGACTGTTGGCAAATGTCCCAAAATCGAATGTCTTCGGGAATACCCGGTTTGGATGAAGTTCTGTATGGCGGTTATATTCAAGGTCGGACTTACTTAATCCGAGGTGAAGCGGGTGCTGGTAAAACAACGCTGGGAATGCATTTTTTAACAAGTGGTGCCAAGAAAGGCGAACGTGTTTTATTCATTACACTGGGAGAAAGTGTTACACAACTAAGGCGAACTGCCGAAGGCCTGGGATTTGACCTACAAAACATCACTTTTCTTGACCTGAGCCCCACACCCGAGTTTTTCGCCCAGGTTCAGACTTACGATATTTTCTCGCCTGCCGAGGTAGAGCGTGAACCCATAACCCGCAAAATTGTCGAGCAGGTAGAAGCACTCAAGCCGCACCGCATTTTTATTGATTCGATGACGCAGTTTCGCTACCTTGCAACTGATAGCTTTCAGTTTCGCAAGCAAGTGCTGTCGTTTCTACGATTTTTAGTGGAGCAAGACACAACCGTTCTATTTACCTCAGAGAGCAGTGGAGAAGCTCCCGACGATGATTTACAGTTTATGAGTGATGGGGTACTCAATCTACATTTCAGCCACAATGAGCGTAGTTTATGTGTCTCTAAATTTAGGGCGAGTGACTTTCACGACGGGCATCATGCAATTCGCCTTACCAGCACAGGAATGCAGATCTTCCCCCGGTTAATGCCACGAGCCTACGGGCAAGATTTTAGCACTGAAAGCATCTCCTCTGGTATTCCTGAAATCGACGAGTTGCTGCACGGTGGGATTGAGCGCAGCACCATTACCATTATCACCGGTCCGAGTGGCGTGGGTAAGAGCACCTTGGGACTTCAGTTTATGAAAGAAGCTGCCGGACGGGGGGAGCATTCGGTAATATACACTTTTGAGGAAAGAATAGAAACGCTATTGCGCCGCGCTGAAGGAATTAACTTTCCGGTTAATGCAATGCAGGAGCGCGGGACACTCTCGGTCGTTCACGTAGAGCCTTTGCACTATACACCCGATGAATTTGCTTATCTCGTGCGTCAGGAAGTAGAGCAAAAACAGGCGCGGATTGTGATGATAGATAGTGTGTCCGGCTATCGGCTTTCGGTGCGTGGGAAAGATTTGACAAGCCACATTCATGCCCTGTGCAAGTATTTGCAAAACATGGGTGTTGCAGTGCTGTTGATCAACGAGGTGGAAACGATTACAGGGGATTTCCGAGTTACAGAAATTGGGATTAGCTACTTAGCAGACACAATTATATTTTTACGCTATTTAGAAATGCGAGGTGAACTGCGGCGAACAGTCGGTGTTTTGAAGAAGCGCATGAGCGATTTTGAAAAAACTTTACGTGAATTTGAGATCAGTCGCTACGGAATTAAAGTCGGCAAACCACTCACACACCTTCGAGGGCTGTTGACTGGGATGCCAGAATTTTTAAATGATAAACTTTGACAGGTTGCCTGTCTTATTGTTGATTCAGCCCTTATCTGTGAAACACTTTTGCGGCAGCATTGCACGGTGAGCAAGTTATGAGCTATGAATCGAATTTTAATGATTATAGAGCAATCTGAAAATCGCCGCCTTTTGGCAGAGTGGCTGAGAATATACTATGAGGTTGTGGTGGCAGACTCAGTGGTGCAGGTCGGAAAAGCCGTACCGCTTTTAGATGAACATTTTGACTTGTGCATGATTGATGGTCAAGCACTGGATCGGCTTTGGGAATGGGTGGAAGCCAGAAAACAAAAAGAAAAACCCGTTTTTTTGCCCTTTTTGCTCATTACACAGAAATCAGACGTTAAACTATTGACACGGCATTTGTGGCAAACTATTGACGAACTGATTACAAAACCGCTTGAAAAGCTAGAGTTGCATGCACGAGTGGAAATGCTGCTGCGATCGCGGCGCTTATCACTAGAGCTTCAAGTTGCACTCTTGCAAGAACGTGAACTCAGGGAACTAAAATCGCGCTTTGTCTCAATGGTTTCCCATGAATTTCGCAACCCACTCAATACCATTTCTGGTTTCACTCGTTTGCTGGAACAGCGCGAGTTACCGCTAGAAAAACGAACTGACTTTTTCCAACGTATTCAGGTTGCCGTTAAGCGTATGGTTACCTTGCTCGATGATGTTTTGCTCCTGGGAAAATCGGAAGCGAATCTGTCATCTCATGCTGTTCCAGTGGCGCTCGAGCCTTTCTGCCGTAAGTTAATCGAAGAAATTAAATTAGGCATAGGCGATCGTCATATTATTTATTTTGACTGCGATGATGAATGTAGTACACTTCAAATGGATGAAGTGTTACTGCAACACGTTTTGAGCAATCTTTTGTCTAATGCGATCAAATACTCCGCACCCGACAGCACTGTTGAGCTGAAATTGCAATATCAATCGCCATCCGTCATTTTCCAAGTCCAAGATCAGGGCATCGGCATTTCTCCAACAGATCAAAAACGGCTGTTTGAATCTTTTTACCGTGCCAGTAATGTGGGTAAAATTCCTGGCACTGGATTGGGACTGGCTATTGTTAAACAGGCAGTTGAGAGACATGGCGGAAACATCGCAGTCAGTAGTGAACCTCACGTTGGCACAACGTTTACCGTAACTTTACCGCTTAACCGCGAAGTGTCTTGAGTCTCTCGTCGCCTAGAGGTCATCTTTTTTTATTGTATAAAAGGTTACACAATGGCTGAATAAGCGACTTTCTTTACGCCTGAGCATTTTCGCCTAAGGCATTATTCCGGTAACTTATATTGCCCAACAATCCGCTTAGCAAACTCTGGAACGTGCGCCTCTAATTTCTCCGCGTAATTCCGCTTCATGTACAAGTAATTGCGCGTAAAGTGAGAATCGATAGAGAAACGAGCGTATTCTAAGCCTTTGGGACCGATTTTTTCAATCACTACCCCCATCAGTTTTGCTGCCCACATTGGCAGGGTGACGCCTTTATCATAAGCCGGGATACTTTGTTGGACAGCCGCTTTGCGATCGCCCTTTGACATCACAGGCTGAGTTTCTAGTTGATCTTTTACCAATTCTAGCATTTCCCGATCTAAGTCATTTCTGACCACAATCCATTGCCAACCAAAAGGTGCCCCCATGTAGCCGACGACTAAATCGGCTAGAGAATTCACATAGTCGAAGCAACTCATGCACGAAGGAGCAAAAACATCTTTCAGTTTGTTCGTTTTCAGTCCAAAGAAAGGCACAGTTTCTATTGAACCATCCTCATGTTTAAAGTGAACTCGGAAGTCTTGCATGAATTCATAATGCACCACCGTGTTAGGTGAACGGCTGGTTGTTTCTAAGAATTTTTGCAATCCGGCACGTGTAACATTATCTACACATGGCGTTCCTAACACGTAGAGCTTTTCCAAGCCCAGTTGTTTTTCCACGGCTCGTAATGCTTGAATTTGACAGCCAACGCCAATCGCCAATAGCCGCTTCATCCCAGATTTTTCCACCTGTTCTAAAATTGAAAGGTTGGGTGAAAGCGTCGGTTTATTTACACGTGCTGCCAGTATTTCCTCTGCTGTTGTGGCGATAATAGGTAGAGGTTGAAAGCGGTCTTCTTGAGTATTTTGTACGCAGACGACACCTTCAACAATACCGCGATTGAGCATTTCAATCGCAATCGTGCTAACAATTCCCGTCCATTGAGCACCAGCAATTGGTTCCGTTTTCCGGGCAGCCATCATGTCTTGCTGAACACCAAAGTAGAGTTCATTGGGGTTGTCAAGATTACGAGAACGGGTATGCGTCTGTTCTTCAAGTTTGTCTATTTGCTGATTGATAAAGGCGCAAGCTTCCTTGACATAGTGAACGTAGTATGTATCACAAAGTCCACACTCACTACACAGTTCCTTGGCGGGACGACGGCTACCTGGTTTGAGGGCTTTGGCTTTTTTATGATTGGGGAAATTTATTAAAGTCATTCAATTTGAGATTTTAGATTGATAAGAAGGCTTAAGGATTTTAGCTTTTAGATTTATTCCACAGATGAATCGTACTACCAAGGAATCATCGCTCATCAAAATTTCATTTGGAAAAAACTCAGATGTTCATTTCCCAATATGCCAGAAATGAGTACCAAGGCATTGTTTTACAAAATTAATGTTTCTAGCTTTGCCTGTACTTCTTCTATTAAATCTTGTGCAACACTTTCAACAAATTTTACCGAAAAACGGGGTGAAAGCCCCTGACTTCTAGTCATGGGGATGAAACCCGCAGGCTGTTTTAACGTAAAGTCTGCCGGGGGAAGCAACCCAAGAGCGAGCTTTACAGCCGTCACGAATAAGATCTTTGAGAGAGTTTGTAAATTTTCTGCTAAAGTAAGTAGAATAAATTTTCCGAAAGGAAGTTTGGTTATCCATGTTAGTATTTGAGGCGAAGTTAGAGGGAGATAGTAAGCAGTACGAATTGCTTGATGAGGCAATTCGTACTGCCCGCTTTATCCGGAACTCTTGTATTCGATACTGGATGGATAACCGTGGGGTAGCTAAAGCCGAGTTAAGCGCTTATACTGCTATACTTGCTCAGCAGTTTGAGTTTGCCAATAAGTTGAACTCTATGGCAAGGCAATCTAGTAGTGAGCGTGCGTGGAGTGCAATTTCTCGATTTTATGACAACTGCAGGAGAAAGAAAGCAGGTAAAAAGGGGTATCCACGCTTTAAAAAGGAACAAACACATGGTTCCGTTGAATATAAAACATCAGGATGGAAGTTATCTGATGACAGACGGCATATCACTTTCACTGATGGATTCAAAGCCGGAACCTTTAAGATGTGGGGAACCCGTGACTTGCATTTCTATAAATTAGAAAAATTTAAGCGTGTACGGGTAGTTCGTCGTGCAGATGGCTACTATTGCCAATTCTGCATCAAACAAGAACGTTTAGAGCACAGAGCTCCAACAGCTAAAACCATTGGTTTAGACGTTGGTTTAACTCATTTCTACACTGATAGTGATGGAAATACTGTTGAGAACCCGCGTCATCTTCGCAAGTCCGAGAAAAAATTAAAACGCCTTCAGCGACAGTTATCTAAAACTAAAAAGGGTTCTAGAAATCGGGCAAAGGCAAGAAATAGATTGGCAAGAAAGCATCTAAAGGTAAGTAGGCAACGTAAAGACTTTGTGGTGAAAGCCGCAAGGTGCGTAGTCCTGTCTAACGACTTGGTAGCCTATGAAGACTTAACGGTTCGGAACATGGTGAAGAATCATCATCTTGCCAAAAGTATCAGCGATGCTGCATGGACGCAATTCCGTGAATGGGTAGAATATTTTGGGAAAGTGTTTGGGGTAATCACAATTGCTGTACCGCCACACGGAACATCTCAGAATTGTTCCAATTGTCAGAAAGTTGTCAAGAAAACGCTTTCTACTAGAACTCATATCTGCCCTCATTGCGGACACGTTCAGGACCGCGATCACAACGCAGCTCGCAACATCCTTGAGATAGGACTCCGTACCGTGGGGCACACGGGAACGTTAATCGCCTCTGGAGATATCGACCTCTGTTCTGGTGAAGAAATTCCTCAGGATAAGTCGAGTCGTAGAAAGAGGAACTCTCAGTAGTAATTCTGGGAATCCCCCGGCTGTAACTCCGTGGGGAGAATGTCAAAATACTGTTACCTTCCACACTAAAAGTTATACTTGTACCTTCGGTTACGTGTGCTTGTTCAGCTACCGATCTTGGAATCCGAATAGCTAAACTATTTCCCCATTTAGCAACAACTGCTGTCATAGTTCTTGTCTAACGTATAAACTTTGAAGATACATATTTCCTTAACGAGTGTCAACATCCCATTAATTTTGAATTAGTCGAGTACTACTGCACCTTGCCGCAAAATCTGCCAGTTACTCCCAGTCCATTTAGCAACGGTGGAAGGTGGACTATTCTGTTGTATTTCTTCAATGGATTCTGTTGCCAATGTTAGAACGTTGGGGAACTGTGCTTCAATTTCTGACATGGTTTGTAACGGTGGTTGACCTGACAAGTTAGCGCTACTAGTGGCAAGAGGACCTGTTTGTTCTAGAATACTTTGGGCGATCGCACAGTTAGGAACTCGTATCCCAACCGTTCTTGGTTCGGTTACAGGTAAAATCCCAAATAATGCTTTTGATACCTGTGCTGATGCGGGTAATACTAAAGTTAACGCTCCCGGCCAGTACGTATTAGCAACTTTATGCCAGATTTTATACTCTTCTTCGTTACCCATAACGAATGACCAGAGTTGTGAGGCACGCGCAGCCAATAATATTAAAGGTTTCTCGTAACTACGTTGCTTTGCCGTAAAGATGAACTCTCCTTGTTCTGGCAAAACTGCAAGCGCGGGAACAGTATCTGTAGGAAAGCTGACTAATTTGCCAGCTTTAGCACCAGCAACAAGTGAGCCGAGAGAAACTTGCACCATTTTTACAAAGTCAAGAGTGAGGAATCAAAATTATAACTCCTAACTCCTGTACGGGTAGGTTTTATCCGATCAATAGACATATTTAATATTGATAGGTCAAACCGCCAAGGGCGGCAAGGCAGAAGGCAGAGGGCAGAGGGCAGAAGGAAATCCCCA
>JAQYWP010000739.1 GCA_029379285.1 Rhizonema sp. PD38 | reverse complement strand
AGACAAAGTCAGGGCTTCAGGTGTTTACAACGATCTTAGATGGCATATACAAGACTGGTCGCAAGGTCACAGATGAATTTAAGCAGATGATGGAGATTGTATTTGACGATTATTTGCCGCAATGGAATTATACAGCAGTGCCGCAGATCCCATAATTATGGATCTTATTTAATCTTCATTCCTAAGAGCAGCGCTAGAATTGCCGTAATTCCCCCAACAATCACTACACTGCTGCTATTGAGCCAAATCAGGCGATCCAAAGGAGCGGTAAACTCTGCTTTGGGTTGACTGACTCCCAATACCCAAGGTTGGGTTGCCAAGGCTGAAAAACCGACTATATGCGGTACTTGCGAGCGCAGCAATTGATAGGTAAAGTGTCCCGGCTGTGTGGCTCTCACCATCACCTTTAATTCGGGAATTCCCAAATTATCAATCAGATTTATATTGTGAACAACCTGCTTTACGCTTTCAGTGGGCAGTGGAACGAGGCTATGGTTTACCATAGATGGATCGGAATGACTAATGATTCCCCCTTGCTGGTCAATCAGGAAAATATTATTCTGAAAGCCTATATGCAAAGCGTTGATATTTACCCAGATATCTTCTTCCCGAATCTTGAGTAGGGTAGTTCCCACAATCTCCCCATTAGGCGATCGCACAGACTCAGAGAAGAACATTCCTTGACTTCTGGTTGTTTCGCCTACCAAGCTGCCAAATCCGTAAAAGTTGTCCGGGATAGTGGAATAGTTTTGACCAATAAATTTAGGATCTGTTGCAACGACGCATTCACCTTTCTTATCCATCACCAAGACAGCATTAATATCTGGATGAGAGCGGAAGACGTTTTGTAAAGTTGGTTGCAGATGAGAGCGGTAACTTTCTCGCTTTTCTAATGTGTCAGCAGCCAAGAAATCCACCAGATGGTGATCGCTGCTGAGTTGAGCAATCACACGATAATGATCAATAATTAACTGGTCGAAGCGACTAGCACTACTGCTGGCTAACAGTTCCAATTTGCGATATTCAAGAGCCTCTACACTGTATAAGCTCTGTTGCAGGTTGTAGTAGACAGTGAAACTCATCGGTATTAGCACAGCACAAACCAATGCTACTGAAATTTTGGCAGCGATTGACCAGGCTGGTGGGTAAATAAACCGATGGAAGTGCTTCATTTCGGTATAAAAATTTTTAACTTGCTCATCTAAATAACAGAAAGTTTTCACTGCTTATATGAATACTTAGCAGCTTAGTAAAAGCAACCGACGACTTCAATGCACAATTTTTCTATATGACTCTCGCTTTTTTAGTGCTTACTGGTTACTGACTATATCTTTTTCTAAGTAATTTTATTGATTGTGGCGGCACTGGTGCGCTGTGCTTTTCTCCAGGCTTGGGGTGTAGTTTCGTGATACTGGCGAAACTGGCGGAAAAAATGACCCTCATGCTGATAACCCACTGCTACAGCAATCTGATTTACGCACATATTCCCTTCCAGGAGCAAGGTACGTGCTGCTGCCATCCGGCGTTCGACAATCCAATGATTCACTGTTTGTCCCGTTTGACGGCGCACTAAGTCAGTTAAATAAGCTGCACTGTAACCAACTGCAACAGCCACATCTTGCAAGCTAATCGGTTGATGGTAATTTGCTTCAATGTAGTTAAAAACCTCACTCAGATGAGAATCACAAGGGAATATCGATTGAGAAATTTCCAATTTTGCGGTTTCAGATGAAGGTGGAATTGGAACTTGTTGGAATTGGGCAGCGTAATGCTCTTTTATGGCTGCTTGTTTTTGCAGTCGAGTTGCGATCGCTGCCAACAATTCCTCTACCGTAGAAGGTTTAGTAAGATAGTCATCAGCTCCCAAATCCATGCCTTGGCGAAGTTCAGCCTTAGTCGCTTTAGCCGTGAGGAAAATGAAAGGAATCATTGCTGTCATCGGGTTTTGGCGCAGCGTGGCGAGAACACCATAACCATCTAGTTCCGGCATGATAATGTCACAAAGTACCAAATCTGGTAAATTTTCTAGTGCCTTCTGCACACCAACAAAACCGTTTTCTGCACCGATGGCTTCAAACCCTTCTGCCTCTAAGCTGTCTAGAAAGATATCTCGGGTTTCTGCCTTATCTTCAATCACCAAAACTTTTGCCATAGTTGCCCCTGATATCAACTCATGAATCATTCATCAACCAAAAGCATCACAATTATGCAATGCCAAATATCTCTAGCCCACAGCGATTTGACTACCGTGTAAAGTTCCCCAACTTTCTTATTTAGTCATACCGTTTTTACATTAGTGAATACTAGATTTGTTGACAATACCTTTTTTTTTAATCATCCTCTCACTTTTTTAGTTTCTATATTTTAAAGTTCTATTTTTTCTCCGCTTATTGTAATCAAGTCTCAACTATTGAGCATAAATCTTAGATTACAACCCTTACTCTTTCGATTTGTTACAACTTAACCGAGAAGAGTAAAAAGTAAAAAGATAATCCCCATAATTAAAATTAGGTTATCTTACGCTCATCTTTTTTTGCTTGCACTATGTGTCTCGAAAAAAAACTTTGGTTCTCCATAAATAAATTTAGGAGCTTGAAACCGTTTTTCTTTCTTTTGCCTTTTAACTTTTAACTTTTAGCTTGTTTGTTCAGGGTTGTTCTAAGGGTAATGTAATTGTGAAAGTACTACCCTTCCCAACTTCACTTGTCACGTTAATTTGACTATGATGTAAATCTACAAGTTTTTTAACAATTGCTAATCCCAATCCATTACCTGGTATGTCACCTACATTTTCACCCCGATAAAATGGCTGAAATAATTGTTCTTGATCTAGTACCGAGATGCCAATTCCTCGATCCTTAATTTGCAAAATCACTTTCTCATGTTCGTAGAAGAGTATCAAATCAACCTTGCTACCCATTGAGGAATATTTAATAGCATTTGAGAGCAAATTTGTGAGGATGGATTGTAGCAATTTTTTATCTACCCACACTGCTTTACAATCACCCTTGCTAAAGAAACTGAATGCGTACCTACCATTTGTTTGCAATCTCATTTCTGCCAATATCTCACAGCAAAATAAATTTAAATCAAGTGGTTTTAGCTCACACTGTAGTTTTCCTGCTTCTGCGCTCCCGATAATCAGGAATTCATCCATTAATCGACTTATCTGCTCAACTGCTGTTTGGAGTCGCTGCAAATACTGTAATTTCTTTTCCTCACTCCAATGGTGAATATGACGTTTCAATAAACTAGTTGAGTATGAGATAATATTTAAAGAACTGCGGAATTCATGAGAAACCATAGAGACGAAGTGCGATCTATATTCAGCAAGTTGTTTTTCTTGCTCTAGAATTCTGCGAGTTTCTTCTTTTGCTTGTTGGCATTCAGTAATATCCCGAAAACTCCATACTACCCCGATAATTTCTTCACCAAGTCGCAGAGATTTACTGTATCGCTTGAAAATCCTGCCATTTTTCAATTCTAAAGTATCACAGATTTCAAAATCTCTGTGATTATCGACTAGGTAAATATCTCTGCAACATATTTTTGCGTTTTTAACTTGGTCCTTATAAAAACTCAGATATTGATTATGGTCGAGTGAAGCAATCATAGAATCTGGAATTTGCCACATCTGAACAAATTTCTGATTAAGACTAACAATATCTCCATCGTATCCGATAGCAATAATACCGTCAGTAGTAGATTCCAGAGTTGCTTGAAGCAAGGAAAGAGAATTCTCAAGTTTTGCTTTTACCCATTGGAACTCAGCCCTTTCGTGAGATAACTGCTGGTTGACATACTTTAATTTAGTCAAAAACTCTTCTGCTTTGCACTCTATTACTTGATTAGCTTTATGTAAGCTGAATGAAGCTTGTTTGTATTTGCTAATATCTCGAATCAAGATACAACCATACTCTTTGGCTTCACATTTGATATAAGTAGCCGTGATTTCCACAGGAAAGCATTGACCTTTTAGAGTATTATGTAAAGATTCAAAAGACAAGGAACCCTGTTGTTTTATAGTTTTCCAGTAATTAGACCAATCTTCCAGCGTCCAGTCTAGTATTACATCATGTATGGTCATAGAGAGTAATTCCTCATAGGAATACCCTTCTAAAGTACAAGCTGCATAATTAACGTATATAACTTGCCCGTTTGGCGTTATCCAGAAAACTGCATCTGTTAAATGTTCCATTAAAAGCTTGGTAAGCTGCAACTCTTCTTCTAATTGCAACGTACTGACTTGAAAGCTTTGTAGCTCAGACAACTTATTCTTTAAAATCATAAGTTTCAATGCTAATAATTTCTAAGAAACGTCAGTTATTCGATGACAAGGGAAACTTCTTGGCAGTAGGAATAGCTTTTGACACTTAAATTCATTGCTGCAAATCACAAAGAAATTATATAGTTCTGCCAATTTAGTTCAACAAAACAATACTTTTTTCAATATCTTGGAAATATGTGTTTTTCTTTTTCTCTAAAAAATGCATTTTTACTATACAGGTATTTGACGGTTAACGCAAGACTTGTCCAGTAATATTACGGTTTGCAAACAATATATGACTTTTTCGGAAAATACTAGGTAAGTCGGTATAAATAAAAGAAAGTTTGTAGTAAGCGCTTTAGCGCTGAAGTGCTTACTACAAACTCCTTTTCTTAACTCAGATCTTGCACCTGGAAATTTGAAAGCCTTTTGGAGGCGATCGCGACGGACACCAACAGCAAACACCATCCGTCACGGCTAGATGTTTGAATTTGACAGCGCACACTGCGCTAAAGCGAGGGCTTCATCGCGCAAAGCTCATGGTACTGGTAGAGATAAGAATTTGCGTGTTGAGTGTCGATCTTTAATAGTTTGTTCGATATAGAAC
>JAQYWP010000738.1 GCA_029379285.1 Rhizonema sp. PD38 | reverse complement strand
GTTAAAATTTAGATAATTTAGGAGATTAAACTTGCAGAGGAGTGAGTTCTCTTAGACTGAGTTCGTGAAAATTAATTATGCGTTCGTCAAAACCCTTGGTAGGGGCAAACGCAATACTGCGTAGGTTTTGGAAATAAATTAGACAGAAAGCTTTGAAATTTCGTTGTCTATGATAACCAACAAGGGCAAAACCTACGCAGTATTGAGGGCGAATGGCTGTACCCTATGGGAATGCCTGAAGGCGAACGCCTTTACATCATTTCCTAAAGATGTGTATTGCTGTAGGTGACTTCTCGTGTGATGCGATCAAGCTTAAGCTGTCGAACAGAGAGCAGATTTTGATGATCACCCACGCTCTGGCGTACAACAATATGAATTCGAGCCGCTCACTTTGTTCTATATTCACCACCTTTTAGCCTAAATTACAAAACTGTAATTCACAACCAGGGCAGACTGTCATTTTGGAAAGAATAAATAGGAAATGTAAACAATCATATCTTTCTTTCGGAGATGTCTAATGAAGATTAATCAAGCACTGGTGGTGATTGCGATTCCTGTTTTGGTTGGCACATTTGGTTTTATTGCACCTCATCAGGCAAATGCCGAAGCTTCATTTCATCAAATCGCACAGGCTTCAGAACCATCCAGCCAACCACCAGACGGACAGCAACGACCACCCCGGATTGATTTTGCAGCGGCGGCGACCAAGCTAGGAGTCACCGAAGCACAGTTAAAGGATGCGTTGGGAGTACCAGCCAATCCTCCAAGTCCATCCGATAGTAATAGTAATAAGCGTCCTCCCCGACCTGATTTTAAGGCTGCTGCTGCAAAGTTGGGTGTATCCGAACAACAGTTGACTGACGCACTAGGTGTTCCGCCTCATCCTCCTGGCGATCAGCCAGCACCTCCAGCAAACCAGTAGTTGTTCCTACAAGAAGTGGAACTGTAGGGTGAATACTGCCGTCTAAGGAAGAAATAAAGCTTTTCGCCTCCTTTAGGGCGATGTTCACCAAAAAATATTCGCTTTTTTGATAGAAGTCTCAATCTCAGTTAAGTATAACGGCACAAATAAGCCGAATTATATAACGAAAAATCAAGTTAGTCGAAACATGAATGCCTTCAGCATAGCTGCCTGATGTCAACGATTAATTTTCCAGCCGACCTACTTAATAGAATATTACTTGTACACTTTAAGGACTTGGAACTTTAAAAAGTAAAAAGTGAAAAGTGAAAAGTAAAAAGAGAATCCCCATAATTAAAATTAGGAGATTTGAAGTGGACGCTTTTTTTCTCGCGAAGTCTGTCGGATGGAAGCTTCCGACCCCAAGACTTCGCGCACTATGTGTCCCCTTAAAAAATATATTTTTGTTTTCCATAAATAAATTTAGGGGCTTGAAACCGTTTTTTCTTTTTCTTTCTTTTGCCTTTTAACTTTTAACTTTTGCCTTGTTCGGTCAGGGCTTTTCGGCTGTGTAGAGACGCGCTGTGTGAAGCGTCTCTACAAAATTTTAGTTCAACGGGTCTGACAGATTTATGCTAAAGCGATAGCAGGTTGCTGCCAGCGGTTTACTGCCTTACCCATCACTGCTAGTTCTTGCATCAAACGGTCGAAACGCTCTGGAGTAAGAGATTGGGGACCATCAGACATGGCTTTAGCAGGATTGGGATGAACCTCGATCATCAAGCAATCGGTTCCGGCAGCGATCGCAGCCATTGACATTGAAGGTACGTATGCGGACCAACCTGTACCGTGGCTGGGGTCGATCGCGATCGGTAGGTGAGTTAGGTTTCGTAACACGGGTACTACTGAAATGTCTAAGGTATTTCGGGTATACTTTTGGTCAAAAGTCCGAATTCCTCTCTCGCACAAAATCACCTGAGGATTTCCTGCTGCCAAAATATATTCTGCAGCCATCAACCACTCCTCAATGGTTGCAGACATTCCTCGCTTCAGAAAAACTGGTTTCGACTGCGCTCCTACTTTTTTGAGTAGGGAGAAATTCTGCATATTCCTTGCCCCAACCTGAATCACATCCGCTACGTCCGCGATTCTCTCCAAGTCGCTGCTGTCCATGACTTCTGTAATAATACCCAGTCCAGTCACTTCCCGTGCCTTTGCCAACAATTCCAAAGCACTCTCACCATGTCCTTGGAAGGCGTAAGGCGAAGTCCGAGGTTTATAGGCTCCACCGCGCAACATTGTCGCTCCAGCTGCCTTTACACGCTGTGCCGTCTCGACAATCATTTCTTCATTTTCAACCGAGCAGGGACCTGCAATCACTACAATGGGATGGTGTTCTCCAAAAACAACAGGTCCGTTGGGAGTTTTAACCACCACCTCAGAAGCTTCCCCATGACGGAACTGGCGGCTAGCTCGTTTGTAGGGCTTTTCTACCCGCAGCACTTGCTCAATCCAAGGGCTAATTTCCTGAAGTTGTCGCGGATCGAGGAGGGCGGTTTCACCAACAAGACCAATCACCACCTTGTGCTGACCAACAATTTTTTCTGGTGTTAGTCCCCAAGTGCTAAATTCGTCGCTAATACGAGTAATTTCCGCTTCAGGGGAACCCACTTTCATCACTACAATCATGCTTTAGTCCCTGCTTAGTTGATACAGTTGTCAGTTAAAAGGTCAATAGCTATGAGCTATGCTTTCACTATTAACTAATAAAATATAGCGCTCAGTAGTTTTGCAATTCAATATTAGTTGAAAAAATCAGTATATGTTTTTAATTAGTAATATTGAAGGAGCGAAAACTTAAATTCACCTATGCTGCTTGTTGGAGACATTCGCGACTCTACGATTACAGTATTACCTTCCTCGTAGAATTGAAACTTGGACGCGCTCATTGTGCCGACGCTAAGCCTTTCGGTGTAAACATTTTTCTTATTTTGATGGGCGCGACTCCTACCCCTCTCAAGTGATTTAAAGAACTTAATTTACTGAGACTCATATCTGACGAGCGAAATAGTTGCCTTTCTTTTGTAAAGAATTATTAACAAAAACTTAACTCGCAGGTACAAAGCCCAATACGCTAAAACATCCTGGTACGAGACAGGTCATGAGAGCTCCAAAGCTTCTTCAATTAAGTCCCACTCTTTGAAGAGTGGGTGACATGATTCATAGCTGCCGATAGCATAGCAGCGTAGCTGAAGACTTCAACTTCAACATTTTCCTAAGAATCTACCCAATATTGTAGTCATTTTATACCGGAGCGCCATTCGTCATACATTCTTCTGCCGACTTTCGCGCCAAACTGCCACCATCCTTGCCCAATTAGTTGTGAACTCCTTGCAGCCCAACCAACCGCCAACTCTATCTTCATCCCAAGAGGCTGAGAGAACTCCATAGGTGATCCCCAGTACCCCTAACCCAAATAGTCCCATGTTCACCAGTAACACAGCCATAGAAGGCAGTTTGATTTTGGCGTAGACTAAAAGCAGATAGCTAACAACCAGAGTGCTAATACCCAAAGCTGTCGGTATACCGGAAAACCCAGCCACTCTTCGGATCATCCGCTGGCTGACAACCTGCGGAACTGCCATTTCTTCTTTTGTAAAAGGAGGCTGTTTGCGATCCTTAGCCGTTGACGATTGCTTCGTCGCTGCGGGATTAGTCTTAGCAGGCGGAGATTTTTGGCGCTTTTTGTTTGGCTCAAAAGGCAAGCGATTGTGATCAGATTCAGTAGACATAGGTATTAATTCTTATCCACGAATACCAAGACGACCGATCAAAGCTTGATAGTGTTCTCGGCTTCCTTTCTGAATATAAGCCAAAAGACGCTTACGCTGACCGATCAGTTTTAACAAACCCCGCCGGGAAGAATGGTCTTTCTTATTCGCTTGGAGATGTTCGCTGAGGCGGTTAATGCGCTCAGTCAACATGGCGATTTGCACGTCAGCAGAGCCAGTGTCCGTTTCGTGAACTTGGTAGTTTGAAATTATTTCTTGTTTGCGATGTTGCTTGAGAGCCATGATCCAAATAATTTTTTCTAGGTTTATGCAGCAGTTTCCCATATTATCATAGCTATCAAGATGTATGTTCACTGTGACCGTAAGTGTTGAGGACTGGCTCACTTATTCAAGTGTAACAACGGCTTCACGCTCAACCGCTTTCTAGCAATTATACTCAATATTTTCGTGTAGATGCTTTCCAACCCTTTTACCGATGCGACTAAGAGGCTGAGCGCATATCGCCAAGAAATAAATGCCGTTCCCGACGTAACTATGCAAAGCCTAGCCCAAGGGATACGCTTCCCCCGGCAGACTTTGCGAAAAAATGAGGCAACTTTACACCAAACTCGACGCGTATTGCCGCCCTTGGATCAACAAACAAAGGTTGCCTCATTTTTTAGGAGTCAAATTGGAAGCCGTTCATTCTAAATCGCTCGCTCCATTCTCTTTTAGTACTCTCACTATTCGAGACTTCGCGCCAACGGAGCGCCCAGCAAACTTTAGCAACCAAGGCGCGAGGGTCGTTTTGAAGCTCGCGCATGAGTGACTTCTATCCGGCAGACTTCACGTTTGAGTTTCCCAATCCTTAATGCTATTATATTTTTATGAAGCACTTTTAAGACGAATTCAACGCTCCTTGCAAAGTAGTTAGGTGCTATCCCCTAACCTTGAACAGCATTTTCTTTTGATATTCCGGTATCTTTTGTGCGATCGCTCTTCCCCTTGCTCTCAATAAGTTTCCGATAGAGGCATAAATAGTTTACTTTAACTTATCAAAGCTTCTGTAATGCTTGCGCTCATCACACTTTATATATGATCAACTCAAACTATCTAATTTAACAAATACAACATTTTACTTTTGACACAAGAAGTGCTTGATTTAACTAATTTTAATAAGACAAATCCTTATTCGTTCTTATTT
>JAQYWP010000737.1 GCA_029379285.1 Rhizonema sp. PD38 | reverse complement strand
TTGATATACTTTTCAGGTAGGAGCCTTCATACAGTAAGAGGGAAAACAAAATTTCTCCTTCTGGCTTTCTTTAGAGAACTATGTTTTTCTGTCGCCACATTTTTCAAGTGCCAAAAACAAACTCAAATTTGATCTCAATCAAAATGTTGCTCTCTTCAAACCAATTAATTAGTTTTAGTCGAGAAAAACACTGCATAAGAAAGTAATATTTTTATCACGTATAGGTCCATCCAATCGTCTTCTTTTTTAGGTGGTTAATCTATACATGTTGTTGAGAGCAGCGATCCAGACCGCCTCAAAATATCAAGATAATGATTCATTTTTAGTGAGGATTTTGTCATTCGCGTAGCTTCTCCCTTTGGAAGAAGGTTGTCTGTTTTCGTTGAAATGCGTTCCTCCTAATCCCATTCCCCATCAGCTAGTGACTGTAGTCGCGGTTATATCAACAAAGAAGCTATAAACCGAAGTCTGTAGTGCGAGGTTTATAGAGTTTTTGCTTTAAACGACTATATTTATTTATGATGAGTGTTATAGATGCCTTTTGACTATCATTTTACTCTCATAGAATGAGAATCACCTTCTTTGTAAAATAAGCTTCTTAGATTACTTAGTCTTGGGATTGATTTTCACCAAATAGGTAGGCGACTGCGGCCCCACCAAAAAAAGTTAATAAAGTTACCAAAAATGCAGCCAAAAAAACAGTGTACATATCTGAAAATAGGTGTAAGTATTTTTGTATAGTAAGTATTACTTACTCCATGAGAGGAGGTATTTTCTTCAATTCTTTTTAACTTACCAATTAGATGTGACTCTGTCATGACTTATTTGTGTCAATGACTTGTATGTGTCTATTTGCAAAGCTATATACGGTAGAAAGATGTCTTATCAAAAAAAATATAACTTAAGCTAGAGGTAGAGAAAAAGAAAATGTGCTGCCTTTTCTAAAATGGCTTTCAACTTTAATCTCACCGCCTTGCAATTCTACTAAACGGCGAGAGATAGTTAGACCAATACCCGTTCCTCCAGAATGGCGATCGCGGGACTTATCAGCACGCCAGAAGCGCTCGAAGACATGGGGTAAATCTTCTGCTGTAATACCCATACCAGTATCAATAACTGCAATCCAAATTTTAAATTTTTCACTACTCGCACGGATGGTAATGAATCCATATGTGGTGTGGCGCACTGCATTACCAAGCAAGTTGACCAGCACCTGTTCTACACGATCAATATCTGCCAATGCAAGAGGTAGATGCGGAGGACACTCCAATTGCAGAAGTGGACCGTCTTCCAACAGTTGATCTGCAAATCTCAGTACTAAGGATTCTAACAAGGGAAGCAGATTCACTGGCTGTATATTAATTGGTAAATAACCTGCTTCTGCCTTGGAAAGTTCTTGCAAATCGTTGACAAGCCTTTCTAAGCGTTTAGTTTCTCTTACCAAACGCAGATAAATATCTGGGGACGCTTCAATTCCTCCATCCGCCAGTTCTTCCAAGTAACCGCGCACGACTGTTAGTGGTGTTCGCAACTCATGAGTCATATCTCCAATCAGTTCCCGTCGCCGCGCTTCCACCCCTTCTAAACTCGCCGCCATCCGGTTGAAACTTACACCCAACCGATTAAGTTCTGGAATTTCACTTTTAGGCCATCGTGCATTAAGTTGACCTGCCGCATACTTTTTGGTAATTTGTTCCATTTCGAGCAATCGCAGCACAATCCTTCTGGACACCCAGTAACTTAATCCTCCTGCTGCTGTAGCACCTACTAAGACTGACAGCAGAGTACTTCGCCGCCAAGCTATATCAAATCCTTGTACTAAATCGGTACGGACATCAATTAAATCTAATCCCTCATTTTCCAGTCGTTCTAAGTGCAAGAAAAAAAAGCGAGGAGAAGAAATTCTACTGATAATAATAAAACTAAGCACACCTACCATCATCACCACTAAGTGGGAGAGAAATAGGCGCGATGCTAAAGGCAAAGATTTTATCCAACGCCAACCTATCTTCATAAAGAGTTATGAGTTATGAGTTATGAGTTATGAGTCAGAAGAAAGAAATAGTACTGAGTGCTGAGAATGAAGTGATGAGTGCTGAGTCAGAAGAAAGAAATATCCCAAATTTAAACTCATATTCTCTCTCATTTCATTCTCATTACTCATTACTCATTACTCATTACTGATTACTGTTTGAGGGAGATCTTCAAATTTATAACCGACTCCAACAACAGTTTTCACAAAAATGGGATTGGTTGGATCTGGTTCAATTTTTTTCCGCAAGCGCGCTACATGAGTATCCACCACTCGTTCATCACCAAAAAAGTTATCACCCCAAAGTTTGTCAATCAGCTGAGTGCGATTCCATACTCGACCCGGATTGCTAATAAAAGTACTTAACAAGTTAAATTCTAGCGTTGTTAATTCCAAAATTTCTGGTTGCTGCGAACCGACCTGGCAACTTATGGTCCGCTGCTCTACATCTACTATGAAGTGTTGAGTACGATAAATCTGGTGTTGTCCTCCCTGACGGAGGCTTCGCCGTAGGAGTGCTCGTACCCTAGCAACCAACTCTCTGGGACTAAATGGTTTAACCATGTAATCATCGGCACCAGTAGACAAACCAATCACACGGTCAATTTCCTCTCCCTTGGCTGTGAGCATCAAAATATAAGGGTCTTTTACACCAGGTTTTTGACGTATTCTGGCACAAACCTCCAATCCATCCAAAAGAGGAATCATTAAGTCTAGAATAATTAAATCTGGTGCTTGCTCCTGAAACATCCGTAAAGCGATCGCACCGTCACGGCTAATACGACAAGAAAATCCTTCTTTTTCCAGAGTCAGTTGGATTAACTGAGCAATTTCAGCTTCATCCTCAACAATTAAAATATCCATAGACTAATTCTGTTGACATCTTCCCTTACCTTAGGTATTTATCGGCAGGATAGTTCAAGCTAAGTGTTTTTCTTTAACAATAAAATATAACCATAACATTCTTAAGAAACACTCGCTCCCAAATTTGACTATTTTGTGAGAAACTTTGCATTAAGAATATAAGTGTTTCTTTAATAAGTAATCGTCTGAGTTCCTATCCATACACAAGAGTACAAAGTTACTCAACATATGCAATTACAAGATTCAATCAATACTTTAAACAAAGACTAGACCCCCTGTCGCGAAAGCGAGTATTAAATTAATGGTGAGTCAAGTACCATAGGCTACAGAATTTTTCCTCAAGTTAGTTAGGTGTGCGTCACGTCACTCACAAAGGATATACTTACTGTATTATAGTTGCATAGTAGTCAACACTTAGTTCACAAAGCTATAAGCGATCGCCTTTGCCTAAGGACAGAATCATAATTTGGGAGTCATGGAAAACACAATCATAAACCAGATTTTAGAAGCAGAAGAAAATCTTAGATATGCAATGATACATTCGGATATAGTCGCACTCAATGAACTACTAGCGCCAGAACTTTTATTCACAAACCATCTTGGACAGCTTATAAACAAGCAGCAAGATATCAATGCCCACGCTTCGGGAGAGATTAAAATAAGTGACATCATCTTGACTGAGCAGCAGATATTACCAGTACAGGGAGTAGTAATCGTTTCAACACGAGTAAACATAGCTGGTAGCTATAATGGAAACCCAGCCAATGGAAACTTTCGATTTACGAGGGTGTGGTCGCCCTCGTCTACAGGAGCATGGCATATCATTGCTGGACACTCTTGTTTAATTGCTTAACAATTGTCTTAGCCAGTCTGCACAAAAGTTAAAGTGAGTCAAGAGGCATTCTCAACCACAGCATTTTCACAGGACATCGGCTTGCTGAATCTTGAATTAATCAAGTTGAGTGCTGTAAGCGCTATAACCGTAGGCAAAAGTTTCTTTTTCAGAATCAGATGATGGCTTGATAGTTCTGTTTATCATGTTAGCAAAAGGGACTGGAATGCCTTTTATTTTATTTGGTAAAATTGCATACTCTTGTGTGGGTTCAACAGTATATCGCGGACACTTAGCACTAATTCCTGAAGCAATTAATATCTCTTTTATTTCCGTAGCAGAATACTGCTTCAGATAAATTGAGTTTTGTCCGGGGTTAAAGCTTCTGACAAAATTATGAATTTTATGAGCAGGACAAAACTTGTTATGGAAAGAATGATTAAAAACAAAAATTCCACCAGGTTTAAGCACCCGAGACATTTCAATCATAAGATTTCTTATTTGTGCATCTGGTATATGCATGAACACGCAGTTAGAAATCACCAAGTCTATAGAATTTTCTTCTAAAGGTAACGTCTCAGCAGAATTGCAAATAGGGTTCAATTCTGCATCTGGGAAAAAATCATATTCTTGCTTACACTTGAGGAGACGTCGCAACAAAGGCTCAGAAATATCCATACCGTAATATCTCTGACATCTCAGGTTTTTGCCTTTGGAAAGATACAAAGGAATTCTACCATAACCACAACCAATCTCAAGAATCGAATCAACAGATTTGTTTTCGGGAAATTTATTCCAAGTCCCTCCGGGTTTTCCAGTCAACAGAGTATAATCTTGTTTGATTGGCGATGCTTCCGTCGCTTGCTCAACTTTTTGGGAGCCATAGTATGTCTTACCAATTTTATCCCATCTTTGTTTTTGTGTAGAATGGTTCAACTGTTCGTAATCTTTAGGAAAATAAATACCATCCCGAAGCTGAAAGTCCTTCAGGCTAATTTTTTCATTTAGCGATTGACTCATAAGATTATTCCTGATAAAAATCTAAATATGTTCTCTGTTATACTCTCAGTTTAATATTACCCGCAAGGTAAGAATTTTTCTAATGATCAATGCCTGAGTTCGTCAGTATTGTTAAAGTGATATGTAGTGCAATAC
>JAQYWP010000736.1 GCA_029379285.1 Rhizonema sp. PD38 | reverse complement strand
TTCGGTCAAATCTTTACCTTGTATATATTTTAGGGCGCTTGTCGCCCCCTCAGATATACTAGACTTTTCTCAATTTTGAGGATAAAAGACGGTAAGTTAATAATATTTATGACTTATAAGGGAATTTATCCAAAAGCTTACTCAAAAATCGAGCTTAGCAGTAAGCACAACCCTTAATCAGTTAAAGCAAGATTTGTCTGTCGATTCCAAACAAGTTCTGTTTAAAAAACTTAGAGGTGGATTTTTTTAGTATTGGGGTATTTGCTGCCATCTTCATGTTGGTGGAATGACTTGTTATTCAATCTGCCGATTGCTTATTTTTTCGGATATGTCTGTAGTTTGCTCGCGCCCCAGTTATTTTTACCTTGGGCGATCGCTGGGTATTGGCTTTCTAACGTAATAGGAATTCTCTTAATGCAAGTAGGGGCTATGGATGTTTTGCAAAACCAACCCGAAGAGCGCGATCGCAAAAAACATTTATCTAATGGCTTCGTTTCCTCAACTGTTTATACTCTTGTAATTCTGGCGTTGATTCAATTTAAGATTATTGACAGTCTAATAATTTCCACTTTAACTGGTAGTTGAACAGAAATCTTAAACGAAATCCCTAATCATGATTATTAAATTGTAAGTTTTTAGTACTTCAGCTATTAGTATAAGGTCATACCAAATGATTTGTAAGAGTATAGAAACTCGGTTTCTTCAAGAAACTGAATTTCTATACTTGAGCAGAAACTAAACCATTTGAAATGGTTTAGGAATTAGGGATTATACACTTGCTCAGAATCGACTGGGAATATCTAATCCTGGCAGCGCTTCAGTTCTCTGAATTTTAGCTCCCTGCAAATATGCTGGATTAAGACCTAATGCATTCAGAGTCGTCACAGCAATTTGAGTCGTGTTAACTTTATCATCTTGAACCGAACCCTTGAGGTTAGCTGGTATAGCATTGCTGCCCACAATCAACCCCACATGAGTATCGTCTTCATTAAAACCTCCATGTTCGGCTCTTTTCACCTTGGATGCGACATTTCCGACTAGAACAAAACCTGGTTTAAGTTTCACAATTACATCAGGCGAGCGAGTATCCCTTGCCGGATTCCCAAAACCAGCTTGCCTCAACTTAGAGCCAGAGAAAATTTCTTCAATTCCTGGATTACAGCTATCCTGTACAGTACCACCACAAGTCTGGCTATTAGCTTTTAGCTCTTCTAAAACTCGAACAGCCGCCTTAGTTTGCTCCTGATCTTTTAACCAAAGCAACGACACATCATCCTGAGTTGCTTGAGCAACTTCCACACCTGCCACTGCTAAGGTATTGGGTATAATTGAATCTTTCACCAAGATGGATGAGCCGAGACGTGGATTCTGACCGTGCTTGGCTGTCACAATAACCAAAGTAGAGTCGAGTAGTTTCCTTTGTTTTAGCGCATTTACAATTGTACCGATGCTTGCATCAGTGTGGGAAAGAGCATCTATGAATGCTACCGAGGGGGTTTCAGTACCATTAGCAAAATCAATACCGCCGATTTGGGCTTTCTGCGCTACACTGACTGCCTGAAAATTCATCGCAAAAATGGCAGGTACTGGGGCATCTTTTGTCCCTAAAGAATTCTTGCCATTGATTTCATTCACAATCGCATTGACTTTCAAATCATCGTATGCTTCAGTCAATTTGTAATTGCTAGTGACACCACTAAAGGTGAGAGCGCTTGGATTCTGAGCAGTTGATTTATCTACTAGAACACCATTTTCAATCGCTACTAAAGCCGCAATCTCTGGTGAATAATAGTCGTCAACAGCATTACCATTGGGACCATTTGCAATATCATACGCCCCTGAATGTTTATCTGAAAAAGCTGTGTACAACCCTGCTCCTTTAGCAACATCAAAAATCGTATTCACCTTGACATAGTTGTGGGGATAGACAGGTGTGCAGACTGTATTCGTACAGGCTAAGGGTAATTTCTTCGGATCGATACTCCCAATTCCATAATCTCCCCCACCACTGAGCAGGCTTGAATCTTTATCGATACTTTCATCCAGCACAACTTCAGTAGCACGAGGATCGCTGGCACTACCACCTGGGGAAGTCAGTTCGCGATCATAGCTGTCATCATAGTAGACTCCTGTTATTTTGGGACTAGCACCAGTAAGGTAGGATAAGGTGCCTGGAAAGGAATCTGAGGGTGAGGAGGTAAAGGCGTTAGTATAGGTGACGCCTGTTTTTTCCAAGCTTATAATGTTAGGTAGGTCAGACTGAAGTGTTGCATCAGCAATATCTGCACCATGCAACCCATCGATAGAGAGTATCAGTACGTGCTGGTAGCGATTTCTGTTTGCAGCATTCGTAGATTGGCTGGAAATTGCTACACTTGCAGATGCACTACACAACAAAGTCAGGGCGATCGCCCATTTATATCTATTGAGCATGATGTTTTTGTTGATTTTAAATTACGAGAAACACGACAAAGTAAGTTTATTTGTAGGCTTTTAATTGCTGCGGTTCAGCAAAGTGCTTGCAAATCATTAGTCTAATTTGCTCTACCCTGCACTGCAATAATCTACTAGCATTAGGTTAAGGAAAAAGTATGAAAAGTTTAAGAATAAGTGTCGTTATAAAAGCTTTAAACTAAAGTCACTAGTATTGCAAGGCATTCGTCAAAAGTAAAAAGTATAATGTAATCTGCTTTTTAGAGATTTTAAATGGTGAACCAGCGCGAATGACGGCAGTGGATCTGTCTTGCTTTTATACGCGGACACACAATTTTTTTACAGTATTGATAGCAGGAATAATGACATGAATTCCTTCTCCTAAGATCTAGTTTTGCACTCTTCCAAATTTCATCTATATACCGCGTTCCCCAGCGTTAACAATGAAAAAAGAGTGAGGAATATAGTTATCAGTTAGAAAAGCGCGGTTAGCTTACCAGCATTATTAAAAGCTTTAATTTGTGTCATTTGCTCATTGGGATCTTGAACCCATATAGTCCTGAGTTGAAGACTCAGAGTGTTGAACTCAGGACTATGAGTGGTGAGTTTAGCACCCTCAACTCAAGAATCGACGTGCCAGGAAAAAGCTAGAAATTGATTTGGCATCGACTGGCTCACCTTCTTTAATGGCTTTTTCCAACTGTTCGGGAGTGAACAGAACTATTTCAATATCTTCGTCCTGATCTTGTTGGAGTGGCACCTCCAGCTTTTCCAAATCTTGAGCTATATAAGCATAGATAATTTCATCAGAATAGCCTGGTGCGAGGAAAAACTCTCCTAATTTTTGCCATTTGTGGGCGCGATAGCCAGTTTCTTCTTGGATCTCACGTTGAATCGTTTCCAATGGTTCTTCATTTGGTTCTAATGTGCCTGCCGGAAACTCCAATACTCTTCCTTGGACGGCAAAACGATATTGACGCACGAGAACAAGTTGACCATCTGCCGTTACTGGGACTACCAAAGCGCCACCGGGGTGACGAATACATTCCCACTCTCCCTCTGCTTTATTAGGCAAACGCAAGCGATTGACTTCAAAGTTAAACTTGCGCCCTTTATAAAGCAATTTTTGTCTTAGTAATTGTGGTAATTCTCTACCTAATGGCATAGTTTAAATTTAACGTTTATAAACACAGATAAACACTTTTATGTTTATCTGTAGTATTACTGATTTTTCATCAGTAAGTTTACATCAGAACAGTCTACCTTTTGAACGAGTTCTTGAATCTTATACCCAGAAACTGGTTCAACCCAATCTGGGGCAATTTCTGCAAGTGGTACCAGTACAAAAGCCCGCTCTCGCATTCGCGGATGGGGAACTTGGAGGATTGGCGTATTGACAATTAAGTCATCAAATAATAACAAATCTAAATCTAGCGAACGTGGTCCCCAGTGTTCAAGTCGAACGCGGCCAAATTTCTTTTCAATTTGTAACAGAGTTTCTAACAGTACCTGTGGTAGCATATCAACTTGCAGTAATACACATCCATTCAAGTAATCTGGTTGTGTCGGTCCAATGGCTTTAGTTTTATACCAACGAGAACGTGCTTGTAAAAAAATACCAGGTGTTTGAGCTAATGTTTCTATAGCTGCTTCTAAGGTCGCCCAAGAATCGCCCATATTACTACCTAAGGCGATCGCACTGGTCTGATATAATGCTTTCATCTACTTACTTTCAAGCGTTGGGTTCGCCTTGTTATTTCTCAGATCCTCAATCAAGGTTGAAAATCGCTGTTTTTACAGCAAAACTGATTTGCATTTCTTCAAATTTGCAACACATAGTTTTCCTGTGAATTTATTTTTGATATACTAGCGCAGACGAAGTGCGCTAAATAAAAATTTTTTTCACTTTGGCTAAGTTACTACTGCTTGGAGCAAAAAACTGACGTGGTAAAGTTTACCTCCTGGTTCAAGGGAAGATCGTTGAAGTCGAGTGGCTCTGACAAGGAAAAATCGGGATTGTCGCCTGATAATCATGACCAGGAGGAATCCACAATCGAGAGCCAACCACAAACCATCATAGTGAAAGGGAAGCAGTTACTAAGCCGACTTGGCAACGGTAAACCACTTTATCGTAAATATTGGTTTTGGGTGGGGTTTTTAGGTTTGGCTGGTGGAATTGCAGGCATCAGCTACACAGGTTACACCGTATGGTCAATCGATAGAAGTTTGCCAAATAAATTGGAATTAAGTACTGTTGTCCGCGAAAAAACATTAACGATTAAAGCTGCTAATGGGATTGTCTTGCAACAAACCGGACCAGTAACCGGAGAACCTTTAACACTCAATCAAATACCAGATAAATTAAGAAAAGCTTTCATTGCCTCAGAAGACAGTAGATTCGACAAACATAATGGAGTTGATCCTCAAGGGATTATTAGAGCATTTTTTAAT
>JAQYWP010000735.1 GCA_029379285.1 Rhizonema sp. PD38 | reverse complement strand
TAACATCACCAAGTGCCCATTCGTAAGCCGGAAGTTGACCGTTAGGATGCATGTACCATTCTCGCGTGAAGCGAGTCAATTGCCGCTTAGCGAATTCTGGATCAATGATAGCAAGGGGGATGACGTGAAATGCCAAATCCCAAGCGGCAAACCAGGGGTATTCCCATGTATCCGGCATTGAAATCACGTCATCGTTAAATACGTGGAGCCAATCAGAATTCCGCCCATGATAACGCGATTCTGGTGGCGGTGGACCTGCCGGATCGCCTTTGAGCCAATCTTCGACAACGTAGTAGTAAAATTGTTTACCCCATAACAATCCGGCAAATGCCTGTCGCTGTACATTGCGCTCGTCCTTAGGCATGGGATAGGGATTGATGTGATGATAGAATTCATCGGCTTCAGAAATGCGCGAGCCTAATATAGAATTGAAATTAACTCCAAATGGTTCTGCCATGGAAGGAGCATCACACAAACGCAGCTGCACGGTTTTGGTTTCACCCGGAGCAATTTTTAATACATAGTGGGCTGCAAACTTCGTGCCAATTTTCTCAGGATTGACCGCATCCTTTTGACCGTGAACTATGTAATTGTTAATTCCATCTTTAACGTAAGGAGAAGCATTCTCGACATCAAACAATCTTTCAAAATTTGTTTCATTTTCTGTAAACAGCAGTTCAGTTGCTTCGTTGCAATACAGCCACCTTTTTCCCAGACTTGCTTCAGAAGCTTCGATAACACTGATATTACCGTCGGATTTCAACACCTTGATATTAGGTTTCTCTTGATTCCCAGCCCAAGACCAAGTATTGCGAAACCACAGTGTTGGTAACAGTTGCAGCGTTTTTTCTTCCGGTCCCCGGTTGACTGCACTAATTTGAATTAAAATATCTTCTGCAGTATTTTTAGCATATTCAACGAACACATCAAAATAGCGATTTTCAGTAAATACACCAGTGTCTAGCAACTCAAATTCTGATGCAAGACGTCCTCTACGACGATTTTCTTCTACCAATTCAGAATAGGGAAAAGCAGCTTGAGGATATTTGTAGAGCGACTTCATGTAAGAGTGTGTCGGGGTGTTGTCCAAATAGAAGTAGTATTCTTTAACATCTTCCCCGTGATTACCTTCATTTCCCGTTAAGCCAAAAATCCTTTCTTTGAGAATTGGATCTTCACCATTCCAAAGCGTCAGGGCAAAACACAATCTTTGATGGTTATCAGAAATACCTAGAATACCATCTTCTCCCCAACGGTAGGCACGGCTGCGGGCGTGGTCGTGGGGGAAAAATTCCCAAGCACTTCCATCAGCACTGTAGTCTTCGCGGACAGTTCCCCATTGCCGTTCGCTGAGATAAGGACCCCAACGCCGCCAATAAGCTTTACGATCATGATCTTGTTGTAATCTGACTTGTTCAGTAGTCATGCGATTTGGGATTCTAGCAGGGTTTTAAAAAGGCTTCCCACTTAAGTACTGAGTTATTATTAATACTTTTTTCAGCAATCAAGCCTCTGCCTTTATATGTCATAATAAAGAAAAGTGTGATCGCTTGTTAACGCGCACTTTTGTTCTTTGCGACGGCAATCGCCTACCTTGAGAAAAAGCCTCATGCGTGCCGCCTTGCCTTTGCGGCTTTGTGCGTGAGACAAGCAAGGACGTAGTAAGCTACTTGTTTTTTGTACGCCATAGCTAATAGTTCACCAAAAATGATGCCGATGTTCCTGTCATTTGTGGAGAACAAATGTATATTTGCAAGAAGTATAGTTGATATAGAGGCGATCATGGCAGTTTTCGAGGGAACTTTTACTCAGACAGAACCTTTACGCTTTGCAGTGGTCATCGGGCGATTCAATGACCTTGTTACAACCAAACTGTTAGAGGGCTGTCAAGATTGCTTGAAACGCCACGGCGTCGATACCAATCCTCACGGCTCTCAGGTGGATTATGTTTGGGTTCCAGGCAGTTTTGAAGTGCCAGTGGTAGCTCGCCAATTAGCACTTTCGCATCGCTATGATGCGGTCATTTGTTTGGGTGCTGTTATTCGGGGGCAAACGCCTCACTTTGATTATGTATCATCTGAAGTCGCTAAAGGCATTGCTGCCGCAGCCTTTCAAACTGGAGTACCAGTGGTTTTCGGCATTTTGACAGTAGACACAATGCAGCAGGCTTTAGAGCGAGCAGGTATTAAAGCTAATCATGGTTGGGACTATGCCATGAGTGCTTTAGAAATGGGTAGTCTCATGCGGCAATTGCGCTCTATCCAAGCAGAGCCGTTCTCGGGCAATTCACTCTCACCTGCCTCTCTCAAAAGTGCCAGCATCGGCAATTTAGCTTCTGAAGCCCAAGAATTGAGCTAATATTATAGTTAGCGGTTGGTTGAATTTCCTACTAACCGTTAACTAATTTAAAATTGCCTATTGACAAACAGCGATAAATCTGAGATATTGATAATTACTAGGAAATTGCGGGTATAGCTCAGTGGTAGAGCGTCACCTTGCCAAGGTGAATGTCGCGCGTTCGAATCGCGTTACCCGCTTTAAAATTGAAAAATTAGCTTTACGACTGAGTTCCCAAGTAGAGAGTGCGATGCTTACTGCGTTCGTATTTGCTGGATGTGCTAAATTTATTGGAAATCTTGTTTTTGATTTGAAGTTAGAGTGTATAGATTAAACACAAGAGTACCTTCTCTCCGAAGAAATTGCTGTGCCCTTGAATTACATTAGGTGATTGAAAAAAGATAGAAAGTTTCAGTGAGGCGCGATCTTAATGACCCAAGTCAAGCCAGGATTCAGAACGATTGAGGAATACCTTGATTATGCCGATGGAACCGACACCCGCTATGAGTTGGTTAATGGGGTGTTAATTGAAATGCCTCCAGAAAGCAGACTGAATCACAAAATTGCTTCGTTTTTGTTTGGGTCATTCATCAAGTTGGGCATTTCGTTAGAACTTCTTACAATCGGGGTGCAAATCGCTGTCGTCAGTCAAGAAGCAACGGTGAGACAGCCCGATTTTGTTGTGCTGTCACAAGATTGTGCAGACGCACTGGAAGGAGCAAAAAGCGATATTATCACTACAGTAATGCCAGTTCCATCGCTAGTAGTCGAAGTCGTTTCACCAGGAAAACCGGGTGATGAAAACTATGATCGCGATTACGTCGAGAAACCAAAAGAGTACGCAGCGCGAGGCATTCCTGAATTCTGGCAGGTTGATCCAGATCGATCAGTGGTGATTGTGCTGAATCTCAAGGACAAAATTTATTGCTCAAGGGAGTTTCGAGGCAGAGATCGCGTGATTTCTCCCACGTTCCCAGATCTGCAATTAACAGCAGAGCAGATTCTAAGGGCTGGGCGATCAATCTTAAAATAGATATATTTCAGGACTTATTGTAAATTAGAGATATTTCCAAAGTCTCGGATATTGTTGGTAATAATAGTATTTTGACGAGAATAAGCAATCGCAGCAACAAATGCATCAATTCCTGTTGGTTTGCGCTCGATCTTATACCTGAGTTAGAAACGTATCTTATCACAGAAGCCAGACGCCAAGGGCTTATACCGTTTCACTTTAAAGTTGATACATTTAGGCTTGCAAGGGAGGCAGGGGAAGCAGGGGGAGTGAATTGTATCAGAATTTTCGTGAAATGGTATTACAATTGAGGCGATCGCTCTACAAGTTTTGAAACAAAACGCACTATTCAAAGATAAACAAAATTTTTCTAGCTCAAATTAAATGACTCGCTTTGTACATGACAAGTTTGCTAAAGACTTTTTAGAAGAATTACTCAAATCATATGGAGAGGTAAAATCATCCGAAAAAGTGTCAGGAGAGATTAAAGAAATCGATGTTTTATTTACTCCTGATATAAAAAAGAACTCAAATTTACAACTGCTAGGGCTGCTGGGGCGATTTGCCGAATATCCGGCTATCTTTGAGCCGTTTCGCAATGCAGTGAAACAAGACGAAATCTGCGACTGTATTCTAAAGTTATTGGAAGTCAGGGCTGGATTGCGACGAAAAGCTAAAGTACAGAATATCCAAGTGAAAGAGTCAGACACACCAAAGTTGTGGATTCTTACTCCCACAGCATCCTCTTCACTACTATCTAGCTTTAACTTTAACCAAAAAGAAGGATGGATGTCAGGAGTGTACTTTCTCGGTGACGCTCTGCGGACGGCAATTGTTGTTATACATCATCTACCACAGATATCAGAAACCTTGTGGTTGAGAATGCTGGGTAGAGGAAGCACACAAGAACAAGCAATTGTTGAGTTACAGAGGTTATCATTAAATCATCCATTCCAGAAAGCAACACTTGAACTCGTTTACAACCTACGCGAAAATTTGAGAGTAAATCAAGATTTAGATTCAGAGGATAGAGAATTAATTATGCGATTAGAACCACTTTATCAACAAAACCGAGAGCAAGCGAAACTTGAGGGAAGGCTTGAGGGAAGGCTTGAGGGAAGGCTTGAGGGAAGGCTTGAGGGAAGGCTTGAAGAACGGCGACAGATTATTGAAAACTTACTCAGAGTTCGCTTTGGTTCGTTATCTAACGAGCTTCAAGCAATCATATCACCAATATTAGCTTTATCACCAGAAGAATTTACCCCTTTGCTTATGCAATTATCAACAGAAGAATTAATCGCTAGATTCAGCAGTTCATCATAGAATTAGTACGCAAACCAGTCTATATTTGATTTGTTTTGGTCAATTGTGAAAATGGAAAGTCTCAAAATCTCGGTTTATCCAAGAAACTGGGATTATTGTTTGGTGTGCTTTTGATTCAGAAATGCAATAGAATTGGTATTAAAACTTACTGACTATGTGTCGCAAACTTGACAAAATTGGCGCTCGTCGCTTAAATGCTCAATTAAGCAATAT
>JAQYWP010000734.1 GCA_029379285.1 Rhizonema sp. PD38 | reverse complement strand
ATAGTATTTTAAGGTGAAGCCCAAAGTAGTTTGATCGCCACCGGAAGAGAAAGGCGAAACATACATAGATAAAAGTAAATTCCCCGATGAGGAAGATAATGAAGAATTGAAAAATGATATTCGGTATTTTAAGGGGAAACTATAATTTATTTTTAGGAATAAGCAAAATTTGTTTGATGAGGTTTTGCGATGTAGAGGTGCTAGATAATGACGCAAGCGGGGCGGATCGCACGTCGCAATTGGTACAAATGAGATTTTGCTTACCTCTTCGCTTTGCGTTCTTACGAATTTCCGTAGCTCCGTAGTATGGACATTGCACAGTAGATGACCTCAACTCATCTCCCTATTATGCAACGCTCTATATTATTGTGCTACAGCAAAGATTTCTTCAGGGGTTAATTTTAAACTCATGTTGCCATGTTCCTTTAGAGAATGCTTATTCTTAAGATAGCATTTGCAAAAATAGAAATGGAGATTAATACTGTCCATTTACTACATTTACCTAAAAACATGAATTTATCTCAAGATTTTTTACAACAATTTCAGCAGGCGAAAGATTTTTTGGACAAGAGAGTTAACTCTTTAACTGAATCTGCACAGCTAGCTGGAGAGTCTTTAAAGGAAACAGCAACTCAAGCAAGCGATCGCGCAGTTAATACGGTAACCACAAATCTTGAACAAGCGAAGGCATCTTTACAACAGACAGTAAAAACAGCCGATCAAATTAAGAGTACAACGTCAGAAGCTATTCAAACAGCGATCGCCTCTTCTATAAACAATTGGCTTAGCGAACACCCAAGATTTTTACAGCTACTCCAGCTCCTTAACTGGGCTATTAATCACCCAATCATCAGTTTAATAATACTGCTTTTCACTCTAGCTTTAGTTTGGAACATTATTAAAGCAATTGGTCGATTAATTGAGTTAGCTAGTTTGTCAATCCTACGAGTTCCTCTCAAATTTCTTCAAGCTGTTATTTCCTTTAGCTTGTCATTTTTTAGCAATTTGGGAAGCTTAGCTGTTAAACAATTGAGGAGTGAGCAAAAGAGTGATAAAACATTATTAGCCTTACCTGCTACTACCTCTCAATCTATTTGTAAAGAGCAGCAGCAAAAACTTGCAGAAATATCCCAAAGGCTAGAAGAAATTCAGACTGAACAAAATGAACTTTTACAACAAGCTGCAGTTATTTTAGCTGAACGAGAAGGTGGAACAACGAAGTTAGGTAAAAAGCCCTGACTATGTTCCATGTGTTAGAATGAAAATCCGGAAATCAAAAAGCAGATTGTGTAGCTTGCATAGGCATTGAGAGGTTCAAGCGCAGAAAACTTCCGCTCGAACTCAGCCTTGCTTGTATAACTCAGGCAACTTCATTCTCATCGCCAGATGTCTTTTTCCTGCATCGGGAGACATCAAATATTACCAGGGCTTTTATCAATAGTCACAATTGTTACAAGTATAAGCTTTTTGTCGTTACCGCCTTGACTGAAATCAGGGTAATCACAACTGTATTTTAGTCAGAACAAATTACTTATTTTGCGCTCGTGAAAATGACTAAGTCGCGATCTGCTAAAAGTTAACAACTGTCGATGTTTATTTGAATACAATTTAGGACTGACAGTAAAAATGCCTAACATAGTTTAGGAATAGTAGTCAAATATAGCACAAAAATTTATGTTCTGATGAAATTTTTGCTATTTTAAAAGCAAGAAGGGACATTTGGGGGATCGTTATCGTCCTTTTGTCATATGCCGATTGGCATAGTGGAATTTACTGTTGGAGACAGACAGCATCTACACTCGACCCTGCAAGGACATCCGAGCAGGAAAGATTGTCCTGAAAATTTAAACATAGGGTAAAAGAAAAGTTCCGCAATTACACTATAGTCAAAAATCGAGTTCACGTTCATTAAATAGAAGAGGTAGATCGCAATGGATCCAGAAAATAAAATTTCCCCAGCTTTCGAGCCGTTCCTTGCCGAAATGGGGCAAGACGACAAACGGGATGCAATTGTGATCTACGAAGCACCGCAAATTGAGGGTTCGCCGCCACGGGGTCGTCTGCGTGAACTCAAACAACGCCTGGAGCAACTTCAGGTTCAACGACGGGTTGCCATCAAAGCAGCTAAAGACCTTCATGATGATTATCAAGAAGCAAGTCAGGACTTGGGTTATCGGGATGGACTGCTAGAAGTTTCTACCATTGGCTCTGGTGCCTTGCCAGTGGCGTCGGTTGAGGTGACTCGCAAGACTCTAGAAGCCTTAGCAGAACAGCCTAATGTCGTTGCTGTTTTACCCAATCAGAAAATTCATCTGATTCAGCCCCGAAAGGTTGATTATTCTGAATTAATTGCTTTGGAACACAAAGATAACCTCACTTGGGGATTGAAACAGCTAGGGATTCCTCAGCTATGGGAGACCACATTGGGAGAGAATATCAACGTAGCGGTGCTTGACACTGGTGTGTACGCCGCTCACCCAGCACTTAAAGACCGAGTCAAAGAATTTGTCGTTATCGATCCGCTAGGGAGGCGGATTAGTGCATCTCCAGCCTTTGATAGCGGACAGCACGGGACTCACGTTTGTGGCACCATTGCCGGAGGTAAGACCTCAAAAGGTGTTTCTATTGGCGTCGCACCGCAAGCTAATTTGTTAGTCGGTGGTGTGCTGATCGGCGATACGACATTGCGAACCTTATTGGAGGGGATTTCCTGGGCGATCGAAAAAGGAGCGGATATTATCAATATGTCCTTAGGCTTAAGTTACTATGAACCATTATTCGCTGAGGTACTTGACATACTACTGAAGCAGTATGGTATTTTACCTGTAGTGGCAATCGGCAACGAAAACCATGGTAATACCAGCTCACCTGGCAATGCTGACAATGCCTTTAGTGTGGGTGCAATAGAAAAGCTGCCAGAAAATCAAGTAGACGTCGCTTTCTTTAGTAGCGGCGCAAGTCTTGTATTCCCAGGAGATGAACTTAGCCATTTGGTCACAAAACCTGATGTTGTTGCCCCTGGTTCTCAAATTTACTCCTGCATACCCCCGACCAAAACTCCACATGGAACCTACGAATATAACTACATGGATGGCACTTCTATGGCAACCCCGCACGTTGCAGGCATTGCTGCCCTACTAATGGCGGCTGAGCCAACAGCAGACATAACAGATATAATTGATGCTCTAAAGAAAACAGCAACACACCCGAAGGGAAACGGTCGTCGCCCAGACAATCGTTGGGGATGGGGCTTAGTTCAACCTTTAGACGCTCTAAAAGCTCTTAGTTAAGGAGCCTCTTGGGGATTGTATCATTATGTATCAACAAAATTCATTTAAAAACAAGATCAGTTCTGAGTTTGCCTGTCGATTAAAAAATTTAGCGCCTCAACATAAAGTGAGCGTGATCGTCTTTCTGGATATTGCTCCAGCTGGAAGACGGAATAACTCGCGGTTATCGCGTGCTGAGAGAAGAATGGCCATGGAAGGAATACGCCACTCAGCAAAGCTGGCTTTAGACTATATTCGGAAAATAATCCAGGACTTTGGCGGCAAAGAACTTGCCGATCCTGATGTGTTAGGTTCGGTTCCAATTGAAATATCTGTAGCTGGTGTCAAGGCACTAGCAGCATCTGACGCTGTCAAAGCGGTTGTGGAGGAACAAAAAATCCATCCCAACCACGAGTTCAATAGTGTTTACGTATCTGAACCAATTCAATCTGTTATTGAGGAACCAAAAATTCATCCAGACAATCTATATAATAGTGTCTACAGTCGTACTTACGATTTCTAAGTGCCGACATAAACATCTAGAGTGCTACTCTGTATAGCAATTAACTTCTCTTCACTAATTATATCAACTGTCAAGAAAGCGGTCAGCACCCGATTGGGTGATAACTTTATCAAAGCAGAACATCCAGTCAGTCTGTTGTGCCAAGGGTAACACAATGAAGGAAGGGATGCTGAAGCTGCAGAAGACTTGAACGCCTTCGCGTTTTCTGATGGAACTAACTCAAGGGGATTGCATCATTAGTGAGTGACACTAAGCAATGATGCAAAGTTCCTAGCAATTTGAACAATTTGGGCAAAACTTTCCCGACGCTGACTCGTCGCACTGCTTCGCTTTCCTCTAACTTATCAATGGCATTAGGGTAATTAAGGAAGCGACTAATTTGATCCAAACGCAAACGGGAATCGTTAAGAACCAAACCAGTATAGATAATCTGCTCTGCTGGCACCCCTAGATGAATACAGAACTTTCCGATTATAGTAGACACTGTTTCTAATTGCAACCTGTTCATACAATATAGATCGGGAATATACGCAATTCTATTTCCGCAACTGAAGTTTTAATCATTTGTGCTTGAGAGCAAACTCTCTCGCCTTTTCGTTAAAACTGTCATTTGTCCTCGCTCCTTAATTATTTGCGCTCAAAGACAAATGACGACTCTCACCAGAAAGTACTTCAGAAGGCAGCTATGCTTAAAAACGTGGGATTGAAATAAAGCTCGCTCTTGGGAAGATCCCCCGGCGAGCTTTGCATTTTGGTAAGCTCTAAACCCACCCCGCATATGATTTTCTTTCCTTCTTCCTCCTACATTCTGCCCTCTGCCCTCTGCCTTTCTTTGTAATTTAGCTGTTTTACCGATGAGTTGCTTGATGTCTTTTTTTAGTAGTAACGACAACTAACCCACAAAATAAGATTAAAGCTAAGTTGATTGAAGGTTCAGGAGCAATAACTCTCGCTTGATTGCTTCTAACTGCTATTAATGTTAAATTAGCTGGATTATTAAAGGAACGCTGAAAAGAACCTGTAACTGAAGCTTGAGCAATTTCTTTATTTCCTTTAAAACTAAACTGTTTAAATTCATTACTTAAGGTAATATTT
>JAQYWP010000079.1 GCA_029379285.1 Rhizonema sp. PD38 | reverse complement strand
GAATAGAACTTATGTGCATTTATGTCAAATGTTTTTCTAATTGCTCTATTGTAAAAATTATGTGAAAAATTGCAATAGAACCCAATTAAGCGATTAGGATCGGCGAAAACTCCAAATTTACTCACTCTGCTGTTGTACTTTTATGCCTATGCCTCAACAACAAGTTTCGTCGCCACCAAAGTCGAACAGCGTAGAAACTGTTGTCACCGAGCAACGCGGACTCTCTTGGCAGGTAGCCTCTAATTTATTTATAAGTTTTAAGTATGCATGGACTGGAATTACCTACGCTTTTCAAACGCAACGTAATTTTCGGATTCATGTGAGTGTGTGTGTTATAGCAATTGGGTTAAGCATTTTTTTACACCTCAAAGCAGTGGAGATAGCGGTAATCGGGATAACTAGTGGTTTTGTTTTGGCTTTAGAGTTACTAAATACGGCAATAGAATCGGTCGTTGATTTAACAGTTAAGCAAACTTACCATGAATTAGCAAAAATAGCTAAAGACTGTGCTGCCGGCGCTGTGCTTATTGCTGCTTTGGTAGCAGTGTTGGTAGCTGCTATGCTTTTATTGCCTCCTCTCCACGCTTTAATTATGAGTCACTTTCCCACATCATAAGCGGACGGGCTGATAATTACGGCTCCTTTTTTGATTATGTTAAGCTTTGTCAGAAATGTTTTCCAGGATTGAGGGCTAGAAGCTGAAACCCGAGCGTATGAAATTTGCTTTTCTTAATTGTTTGAAATTGAGCTAATATCTCCACGAGTACGGGTGTATCGTCATTTTTTTGCTAAGTGTTAAGTTTGATTTAATATCACAGTTTGGGAAGGATAAAAGACTAAGTGCCAAAAAGCAGGAGTTATAGAATTTGATTATAGTTATTGATAATTACGACAGCTTTACCTATAACTTAGTTCAGTATTTAGGAGAACTAGCGTTAGAGTTCCCAGTTGCGAATGATATAAGAGTTTTTCGGAATGACAAAATATCTTTAGAGGACATTCTTGCCTTAAATCCAGATGCGCTATTGATTTCCCCAGGTCCTGGTCGTCCGGAAGATGCTGGAATCTCCTTAGATTTGATTCAACAAATTGGACCGAAATTACCAATTTTAGGGGTTTGCCTGGGGCATCAAAGTATTGGTCAAGTGTTTGGCGCTCGAATTGTTTCTGCACCAGAGTTGATGCATGGCAAAACTTCCCAAGTATCTCATACGGGAGTAGGTGTGTTCCGAGGATTAGAGAATCCTTTAACTGCCACTCGGTATCATAGTTTAGTTATTGATAGTCAAACTTGCCCAGATGTGTTAGAAATTACAGCTTGGGTTGAAGATGGCACAATTATGGGAGTGCGGCACCGGAACTTTCCTCACATTGAGGGCGTCCAATTTCATCCAGAGAGTGTCCTGACATCTTCAGGAAAAAACTTGCTACGAAACTTTCTGGAACAAATAAACTCGAGTAGTAATTAATGAAACGACGACAGTTGATTGGCTATGCTGGAGCAGGTTTGGTAACATCATTAGTTACTAACTTAGGATCTGAATTTCAAGCTACAGCTCAATCTAGTGGTTCACTGTCAATTCAGTGGTTGGGTCATAGTTGCTTTCTATTTACTGGTGGTGGAACAAAAATCCTTGTCAATCCTTTTCGGCCAGTTGGCTGTACTGCTCGTTATCGCCCACCAAAAGTTTCAGCAGATTTGGTGCTTATTAGCAGTCAACTGCTGGATGAAGGAGTTGTGGAAAACCTGCCAGGAAATCCTAAGTTAATTTATGAACCAGGAGCTTATGAGTTCAAAGGGATTAGGTTCCAAGGAATTGCCATAGACCATGATCGCAAAGGTGGTAAGCAGTTTGGCACAAATACGGCTTGGCTTTGGACGCAGGTCAAAACTAGTATCCTCCATCTTGGGGGAGCAGCAGCACCCATTTCCATTGAGCAAAAAATCCTGCTTGGGCGTCCTGATGTGGCTTTAGTTCCTGTAGGTGGGGGTGCAAAAGCCTACAATGCGACTGAAGCCAAGCAGGCAATTCAAGTTATCAATCCCAAGCTTATAATTCCTACTCAATTCCGTACACAAGCTGCCGATAATGCTAACTGTGATATTTCCCCATTGGATGGATTTCTCTCATTAATGCAGGGAGTTAATGTCCGTCGTAGTAGCAGTGACACGATCACTGTTAGCCCTGGTAGTTTACCTGAAAAGGGTGAAATTCAAGTTTTCAGTTATAAATTTTAACAACATTTTATTAGGAATTTGGGAATGAAGGTCATTCGGTTAGAGATAGTTCACTCTCATCGCTACTTCATTCCTTGTTTATACTTAAATACGTCTAAGGTAGATAGACAGTTTAGCTAAAAAGTCCTAGAATCTATGCAGGTAGAAGTATTTCTACTCATTGTCGAACAAATTAATCATAGTAAAGATTTTCTGCTGATTTTACTGTATATCAAAATCACTCTATTAGCATTGGAACGTCTTTAACTAGAGGGTAACAAACAAATGGACGTAAAGCTGGTTTTAGTTGCATTAACAGTCATATTTACTGTTTCTTGCTTGTTCTTTGGCACAAAAAACGGATTTTATGATTCAGATAACTATCATGGCAATGGCTCTGCTCATTGATGTAAAACAAGTACTCACATAAAGCCCCAATACCGATCTGGAAAGATTGTTTTTATTTCTTTACCAAATCCTTACGAGGCGGTGGAGACGATACTTGACGGACTTTGCTCAACTCTCGCACGAGTATACAATTGTCCTCCCTAAAATCAGTTTGCTCAGGATGTAGGAATATAAAAGTGTCGGGTGTATGGGTTTATCGAATGTGTTTAGGGGCAAGCAGGGTAATACACCTTTTTCTCAACCCTTACACCCTTTCTTTTTTGGGACATTTCCACAACGATGAGTTTTGAGGGGAGCAGAGCATGAGCGATCGCCTATCGGCTCAAGACAGTGTTGATCTAGCAGAGGCGGCTAATGAGCTAGAATGTTTGCCCTATGGTGTTCATCATGATGAAGAGGGCGTGTGTTTATTAGTCAGAATGGGACCACACCGTATCTTATTTGACTGCGGCTTGGCAGACATTTCGCCATTAATTAAAGATCTCAAAAAGCCAGCACGTCGAGGTACCTCTCTACCAGCAGACTTAGTACTGATAAGTCACGCTCATCCCGATCACGCTCAAGGTTTACTAGCACTACACAAAGCTTTTCCCCTATTACCAATCTACGCCAGCGAAGTAACTAGTAAGTTACTGCCTCTCAATTGGTTGAACCAAGACAGTGAGGAAATCTCGCAATTTTGTCAAGCTTTACCATTGCGATCACCTATAGAATTCAAAGACGGTTTGGTAGCAGAATTAATCCCTGCAGGGCACTTACCAGGAGCTGCCGCAATCCTGCTCACCTATACCAATCAACAACGTTCTTACAAACTCCTGTACACGGGAGACTTTTTTTTGTCGAATTCGCGGCTAGTAGAAGGTTTGCGTTTGGATGAATTACGTTCTATCGAGTTGGATGTCTTAATTATAGAAGGCACGTATGGCACGTCGCGTCATCCCCACCGTCGCAATCAAGAAAATCAACTAGCTGAGAGAATTAATCGAGCGATCTCTGAGCGATTCTCAGTACTTATGCTTACTCCTGCTTTGGGCTTAGGGCAAGAATTGCTCATGCTCTTACGCAGCCATCATCACTTCACAGGACGGGATTTGGACATTTGGGTTGATGGTGCTGTTGCGACTGGATGCGATGCCTATTTAGAACTGCTACCCCACTTTCCCCCATCCGTACAAAACTTTGCCCGTCATCAAGCACTATTTTGGGATGAACGAATACGTCCTCGAGTCCGTCGCCTACAACCAGAACAACGTGCAACTGTTGGCAGTTCCCCCTGCATTGTCCTGACAGACTCTACTGTCGATCTGAGCGAATACAGTCAACTAGCTACCAACCCTTGGCTGATTCTGCTGCCAGAAAAAACTAATATCAAACTTAACAATCAACACTCAAAACTGGCAACGATTGAAACTTATTTTCTTGCCCAGCACAGCGATTGTCCAGGGACTACTCAACTGATTCACAATTTGCGACCCCAACATGTTATCTTCGTCCACGGTTCCCCTACCTACTTAGCAGATCTCACAAGCTTAGAGGAGTTGCAAAATCGCTACCACGTACATTCTCCAGAGGCAGGTACGTTAGTAGAATTACCTATCGGAGACATATTTTTACAACCTGCCGCGCCGGAAACTAATTATGAAGGTGAGTTAACGGAGTTGGGAACAGTTGTGACAATTTCGCTTCCTGATGTAATTGCGGCCGATCCTCGCTGGCGGCAATTTGCTGATACAGGCTTAATCGAAGCCCGTTGGCAAGGAGAAGAAATTGTCTTACGGGGGTTGTCACAACGCGAATTACTTAATCAAAGTAGCGATCGCTATACTTTGTCTGATTTAAGTTGCTGCGGTACTTGCCGACATCAAAGGGGACAGAGGTGTTGGAACCCCATGTCCCCGTTGTATAACTTTAAAGTTACTCTTGAAGGTTATTGTCCGGCATTTGAACGCATTAACGGTTAATAGTGCTATTAAAAACTAACAATTAACCATTAACCATTTACTAGTCTGGATTGGAGTCAGTAGAGTGATGATCGCGAATGCGTTCAGCCTCCGGACAATCTTCGGTCATCAGAGGTTCTACATTACCACGTGGCACTGAAGCTAGTTTTTGCGTTACAGCACCAATACTTTCAAGGCGAACCATTTCCTCCCAGGAACATATTTCGTCTTCTTCATCTGTTTCATAACGCAGGGTGACTAAATCACCCTCTATATCGATGATGCGAACTCGCTCAATCCAGCGTTGCTGGTCCCGCAAGAAAACGCATACTTCCCGCCCATCGCAACACAATTGATAAATCTTGCGGTGTAGCATCTACTGCTTCTGCCTTTTTAAACGTAGTTAAATTTGTCAACATCTGGGTTGTCTCCCAGTATAAGGCACCTTTTTGAGGTTCAATAAACGAACCTTGAGAAGCACCTTTGTTTACCCAAGCCCAAGACTTGTTTGTGGTCATCTGTTTTGTAAAAATCTTGGGTTTCAAAGTTTTCTGTTACTTCATTTAGGTCTACTCGGTCTTCATCAGGCTGTTCGGAAAATGTTTACTTCACGAGAAGTCACATAATTCGGGTGTTTTCCTGATGAGGTCAATAGTTATCAATGAGTCTTTCCAACCATTATGTAATAAATGATACTTCAAAGCCATCTGAGCTTGCGGTTGTTTTAGTTGCCTTTTTGTAGTCATTTGCATTACCAGGAAGTCTGAGGACTCGGCTTTACATTTACCCCCATGTACCTGATCTTAGCTCATTCTCTGGCTGACCTTCATGGTTTTCGACAAGAATATATCAATTTCAGTGAGTTCTTAGCATTGCTTTTTGACTTGCTCTGTCACTTTTATTACCAATCTATAACACACTACTAGCTCAAGACTGGAGATTTTGGCTTCCTAGGGTATCATGTATAATGCGATCCATAACCAGATTAGTGGATGCTTCTTGTTGAATGCGACCCTCCCGCACTGCATTATACAGGTCTGCCAATGCTGGCAAATCGTCTGACTGATAACTTTTCGTCGCCAGCATTTGATGAATAAGACCCTCAGATTCAACACTAAGACATCCAGTTTGGAAAGCAGATTCAATGAGTGCGCGAATCATTTTGAGTACAGCATAGTTGGCGATTTCACACCTCTATCTTTAGAGATTTCCATCTTCTTTCTATTGACATAGATCAACGTGTCGCAGTGATTTTCTCAGAGATATGTTGTGACTAAAATCACACTCCTCGCCTGAAAACTTTATCAGAGACGATTCCTCTCAAAAGCTGATCCTTAATTCGTCATCTCCAAAATTTACCGTCCAAATACTAAGTAATTACTCAAACAACTTATAATTTATTTTACTCTTTATTGAGAAATAATACTTAGAAAACGTAAACATGAATAACAATTAGATCTAGCCATGTGAAAAAGGAGCGGAAATCTCATCCTTTTGACTCAAGTCTACCTAGTCTAAATTTAACTTCCTGATATATGAACAACTATTTCTCGACTATGATTTCGTTGCCTGTGTTCCCAAATGTAAATTCCTTGCCAAGTTCCCAACACTAAATGTCCTTGATTGATGGGAATATTTTCTGACGTGTGGGTAAGGACTGTGCGGATATGAGCTGGCATGTCATCAGGACCTTCAGTATCATGAATATACTTGGCTGATTCTGGCACGAGTTTTGCCATAAAGTTGGCTAAATCTTTAAGCACATCTGGATCGGCATTTTCTTGAATCAATAAACTGGCTGAAGTGTGGCGTAAAAATATTGTACATAGTCCAGATTCAATTCCTGATTCTGCGATTAAGGCTTCTATCTTTGGGGTGATATTTTGCAAAGATTTACCAGTGGTAGAAATTCTGAGTAGTCTTTGGTAGTGAGCCATTTACAGTTACCAGTTAATAGTTATCTTTTTGTTCTGTATCTAATTGTTCGGAGATTTCTGCTTCTGCCAAGAGTCAAAGGGAATATTCATGATTCCACGGAAAGATAGTGCCTTGAAACAGTAACTTTAGCTGATCTTAGCTACTATGTCCGGCACTCTGCTGCTCGCGACTTTCCTGCAAAGCCTTACCAATTAACTTAGCAACTAACCAGGAGACAGAACGTTCTTCCGCCTCTGCCCATTCTGAGAGTTCCTTTTTCCACTCGGAAGGAATATACGCGACTACTCTCTCTAAGTCTGTCTTTCCGCCCATTTTCAATGCCTGCTTTTATTATTTTTCCTACATACAGGATACAAGGAATGAACTAATCTGTGTTTTGCTGTGCTATGCTGTGCTAGCAAGACACAGTAAGCTTTGGTCATGAATTATCAAAATTTGCTTTCGGTTAATAGAGAGGTTCTGAAACCATCAACTCGTCAAGGAATTGTTTTACTTTCTGCTAGGGAACTAGACAAGATGCGCCAAGTAGGAAAACTCGCAGCCAATCTACTCAAGCATCTAGAACCAATGGTAAAACCCGGAGTCAGTACAAAAGTACTCAATGATGAGGCTGAGCGTTGGATGCAAGCCCACGGTGCAATCAGCGCCACTCTAGGCTATGCGCCTCCAGGATATCCCCCTTTTATGGGTTCAATTTGTACCAGCGTTAATGAAGTTGTTTGTCACGGAATTCCCAACTCTAAACAAATCCTGAGAGACGGGGACATCATCAATATTGATGTAACCCCAATTCTAAACGGTTATCATGGTGATACTTCTAGAATGTTTGTGGTTGGGAACCCGTCGGCAATAGCACGAAAACTAGTTGAAGTAACTCAAGAATCAATGATGCGGGGAATTGCTGAAATTAAACCCGGAGCAAGAGTTGGAGATATTGGCGCTGCAATTCAGGAATATGCTGAGGCAAATAGGTTTTCAGTTGTACGAGATATGGTTGGGCATGGCGTTGGTAGACAGTTTCATACAGAGCCGCAAATTCCTCACTATGGAAAACGGGGCAGTGGTTTAAAACTACGTTCAGGAATGGTTTTCACAGTTGAGCCGATGCTTAATGAAGGAACCTATAATCTTAAATTTCTGGCTGATGGTTGGACTGTGGTTACAAAAGATAAAAAACTTTCTGCTCAATTTGAACATACTGTAGCTGTAACAGAAGAAGAAGTAGAAATCCTGACTCTTTGAAGCGGGGTAAGCATCAGGAGTTATGGCACTCAGGTGGGAAATATGCCCAGGTTGCTCCGCACTGAAGCATAATTGTAGATGTGAAAGCAAAGGAGGCGATTTATTCTGCTGCTGAGCAGAACGTTAATAAGATGAATCTGTAAAGATAGTCAAAAAAGGAAACAGGAAGTCATTGCATAACAGGAAAGCAAAAAGATACTGCTATCTTTGTGTGTCAACTACTTTCTAATTTATTGCAACCAATTTTATTGTTTAGATATGATCATTTGCAAAAATACATTTTCTTAATTGCTGGAGAGAGGAAAGATTAGAAATCACTATTTATGAAACCGGAAACTGGGAGTTTAATGCTGATGACGAAACCTGATTTTCAACAAATGAGCCGTAAGGAATTGAAAAAATATATCTTGACTTATCCAACTGATGATGAAGCCATTAGAGAATTATTCATTAACCGCCGCAACCCTAATGTTAAAGTTTATCCTTATCCCTACGATATGTCCTATGAGGAAGTCGAAGCCATTTTCAAATCTAGGTTAAATCAAGGTGAATCGTAAATTCAGGTATAACTGCCAAACGGAGAAATATAGTGTGGAACGATCACTTCATTCCCATCCATAGCAATAGTTTCAGATAGTTTGGGCTGTAGGGTTGATTGCCGCTCAAAAAGGGCGGGCTTTCTCATTATTATTGAGATTACTAGCAACAACCCCGCCCTTGTTATGCAATTTAAATGTGGAACAGCTTATTGATACTTACCATACATCATTAAGAGCCTGATAAACCAACTACTAATTGCCCAGCACCTTCTACTGTTTGCCCGACACCAGATACTACTTGCCCGGTACCATCTACTACTGTGCCGAGACCAATTGCTGTTATACCGACACCTTTTACTACAGTTGTAGCACCAGCAAGAACTGTATCTACACCTGCACCACCGTTGATTGCCATTAAATCAGCATCAGTTAGTTCCCGTTCTTTGAATGCTTCAACTACGTTAGTTGCGGTTTCAAATACTTTATATACTTTCATTTTTTATACCTCTGCTTCCTGTGTTTTCACTGGTTTGAATGCTTGATTCTCATAATATGGAGTTATGAATAAATTGTATATAGATCTAATTACGTATTTAGATTATGTTATATATATATCTGAAAAAAGTTGTGTAAATTTAACTTATGTAGTGTGAAAAGCATTTTTATACATCTGCAAAAATACGTATACTTGTACTAAAAACCTCGAAATGCTTGCTGTAAAATTACTCTAGGGTTATTACATAAATTTCGCATTCTTAAGATAGTTGATCGCAGCGAGAGCGATCACTTCATTCCCATCCATAGCAATAGTTTGAGGTAACTTGGGTTGCTGGGTTAGTTGCTTGAGAAAATCCCATGTGCCTTGAAAAAACTCAGATGGGGTGAGAATTTGATGTTGGTTGTAATTCTCAATGCCTTCTAAGAGAAAAGCTGCTTCCGCAAAATCATCACGGGTAATTGAAACTACAGGTACAGACTGTCGTGTGGCTTCAGCAAAGGTACCGAAACCAGGTTTAGAAATGACTCGCCCGCAAATAGGCATAAAATCTACAGGACGGTATTTGCGATTACTGACTTTGAGTAGATTAGGTAAATCAGGAGCAGATTGATCAAAGGCGATGAATTGCCAATCGGGAAATTGCCGTAGATTGTCGTAGGGAATTTGTTGTAAACCCAAGCCGCCAAAAGAAAGTAAGATAGTCTTTTCTTGCGGAGTCGTTATTCTCCAAGTAGAACGTAATTCTTCAGGAGTATAATGGGGAGTTCCGCCAGTTAAGCCGACATCTGTAATATTTTTAAAAGCTTGCATCGGTTCGTGAAATGGCAGACGAAACAGGCGATCGCATAAAGAGTAACAATCACGAATCCAATCTACTATTTCTGTTATAGAGACTTTGTATTTTTCGTCTCTACCCCAATCTTGGTAGATAAAGTCCCATCCAAAGTTACTAACCATCCAGCAAGGTACATGAGCTGCTAAAGCAATTTTGCTAGCAAGGAAGGGAATATCTGCCAGTATCAGATTGACGCGGTTTTGGCGAATAAAGTTGACTTCAGATGCAATAATAGAATTTTGATGCTTCTTAATCTCAAGCAATTTTTCTAAAGTAGCTGCTTTATCCATCATCAAGCTATCTGCTTGTACCACACCCAAATCAAATGCACGGGGACGATGGATAAAATCACCTTCAATGTAACACTCTAGCAACCATCTTGGTGCCGTAGTCACCATAATGAGTAGAACTTCGGGACATAACTTTTGAATTGTTGCCGCCACAGATGCAGTGCGAGTCGCATGCCCAAATCCGTGGTTAGTGATTGCTATATATAAAATTGGTCTTTCCATTGTGGATAGTTGTTGGTTGTTAATTGTTAATTGTTAATTGTTAATTGAGCAATCAACAATTAACAATCAACTAACTACATTTGGCAAAATCTTTGAATTGCTTCAATAAGCTGATCGATTTCTGACTTGAGAGTGAAGTAGTGTATACAGGCGCGTACACAGTCGGGATCGGCTATTGTTCGAGTTAATATGCTTTGTGACTCGAGAAATTCTACCAGTTGGCGGCTGGCTTGGGGCAATTTATTTGTCAGTTGAAATGAGACTAAACCGCATTCTGGCGGCGAAGTGCGCAAACACTTGACTTCGGGTAGCTCAGCCAATTGTTGCCAGAGGTAGGCGCTACTGCTACAAATGTGCTGATAATTTTCTTGTGGTGTTCCCCATTGCTGATGAACCGCGATCGCATTTCTTAATCCAGCATATAGTGGAAAATTTGATGTTGCCACTTCATAGCGTTTTCCATCTGGATGCCAAGCCCCAGGCTTGCCTTGACTATTTGTAGGAACGCTCCGCCAACCAATAAACGTAGGTTTTAGGCTTTCTCTAACCTCTGGGCGCACATACAATCCTCCCACACCCCCAGGCCCACACAACCACTTGTGACCTGTAAAGGCATAGAAATCAGCTTTTATTTCCGTTAAGTTCAAAGGTAATGAGCCAACAGACTGGGCAGCATCTACCAGCAGTCTCACATCATAACTCCTGCATAATTCTGATATTTTCACAAGAGGTAAAACTTGACCTGTATTCCAGAGGACATGACTTAAAACGACAAGGCGGGTATTAGACTGTAGGTATTGGGCAATAATTTCAGTCGGATCACCTTCGTTGAGAGTCGCCATAAGCGGAACGGTGGTGATTTCAACAGCGAATCGGCGCTGGATTTCGGATGCGATCGCTATAATGCCTGGATGTTCGCAGTCCGACAGTAGTAAGTGATCCCCGGAGTGCCACTCTATCCCCCACATGGCAATATTGCATCCAACAGTGACATCCTCAGTTATGGTGATTGTTTCCGGTGGGACATTCACTGTTGATGCGATCGCCTCTCTTGTCGCTTGAACCTCCTGGTTGATCCAGCTATTCACCTCATTCCCAAAAGGACCAATTTTCTGAATGTAAGTTTGTGCTTGGGTAATAGCATCCATTGCCGTTTGCGGCATTGGTCCTTGTCCCCCATAATTAAAGTAAATTTTATTTGCCAAGGCTGGAAACTGCTCTCGAAAGCGATGCAACTCAGTCAGTCCTTCACTACCCATGATTCCCTGTGCTTTTATTAACATAAATTTTAGTTAATGGGATTCCTGCCAGAAAGCAATAATTCTTGTTAGCTTAAAAGAATGTTAATTAATGCTGAACTACTGTTGCAATACCAACGCTGTAAGCGCCGACCTTTTTTAGATACTTACAGTGACAAAAGGCAGCGAGATACTGCCAATGACTTGCTTCTCAAACTCCAACAGGATAAAGCTGCCCATAAAATCAATGTTTTGGAACAGCTAGCTTATCAGCAACCAGTTTTTCCCAGGGGAGACTGGCTGACAGGTGCGGCGGCGACTTTAGAATTGATGCGGCAGGGAGTAAACTGCATTTACGGTGGAGTGCAACTCATAAATTATTCGGAAGAATATACATTACTCAGTCGTCCAACTTTACTCTTGAGACAGCCTGGAAATTCCTGCTTTGGAGATTGGATGTACGTTCCGGCTAGTATTGAATTAGGTAAGCGTCCCAAACAAGAGTACCAGGTTTTAGCGGCATTTCATGCTTACGTGGTGGGTATGGTGCAGCAAGTTGAGTTAGATACCGCTTGGCTGATATTGCGTGGTAAAGAGGCAAGTTATCCTGTAGATTTGCTCAAATGGACGCCACAAATGCTGACTATTCTGCACAATTGTATTAAAAGTCTAGAAGCAGAAGAAGCTCCAGAAATTTTTATTGCCCGTCAGCGTTGTAGTCTTTGCCCTTGGTACAGTCATTGTTATGCGCTTGCTCAATCTCAGAAACACCTTTCATTGTTACCTGGAATTACGCCAGTTCGCTACACTCAATTACAAATACTGAATATAACAACATTAGAGTCTTTGGCGACAACTAGCCCCACCAAACTAGAGAACCTACCAGGTTTCAATCGCGAGAATGCCCCGAGGCTGGTATTACAAGCTCAATCTGTCGTGAACAATCGTCCTGTGAGTTTAATTTACCCTCAACTTCTAGAGAACGTTGGTGCTGACACGACAAATGGCGATCGCTATCAGCGACAGATGTTGGAATCCCTCGTCAGCCACCCTCTGGAAGACTCTCATATAATTGTGCCCGAAACCAATCGAGTAAGTGTACAAAGTCAGAGCCTGCCAAACACTCATAAATTTTACCAAGAGTCCTTTGCCAATCTCACATTCACAGCCCCGATAGAAATTTACTTTGATATCGAAGCACAACCAGATTTGCATTTAGATTATTTGTTAGGCGTTTTAGTTGTTGATAGGCAAGCAAACACCGAAAATTTTTATTCTTTACTTGCAGAAAAACAAGAAGATGAAAAAATAATTTGGCAGCAATTTTTAGACATTGTTTGGCAATATCCGGAAGCGCCTATTTATCATTTTTGTGTTTACGAACTAGATACAGTTAAACGACTGGCAAGGCTTTATCGTACTCCGCATAGTTGTGTGATACCAATCTTGAATCGATTTGTTGATGTGTATGAACAATTAACTCAAAACGTCGCTTTGCCTGTAGAAAGCTATGCTTTGAAAGCGATCGCCCGTTGGTTGGGGTTTGAGTGGCGGGATTCAGAAGCAAGTGGAGCTAAGTGTATTTACTGGTATGATTTGTGGTTAAAAACAGGTGATCGCGCCTTACTAGAAGTTATCCAACGCTACAACGAAGATGACTGCCGTGCTACTCGTAGTGTTAAAGACTGGCTTGTTAACTTTTTTCAGGAGCAATATTATCAAGGTATTAAATACGAATAAATATACTAGTAAGTAGCAGAGAATAGTGAAGATAATGATCTTCTTTCCCGCTCAAAAATTACCGTTTAGGAAGCTCTTAAGCCATTGAGGTAGGGAGCTATTGAGAAGAAATGGGATCAATAATCTTAAAATCATCGAGGGGTGTAAAAAGTCTAAGAGAATATTTTTTTACAATCAAGCCTTTGCCTTCAAGTTTGTAAGTGAGATCTGTTTATTAACTCTTCTTCATACATTCTTTACATATATTTAAGTGTTTCGACCGTTCTCAAACTTCATTTTTCTCAGTATTTTTAAGGTGTAACTTCTTTTACTAAATAAAATAATAAGTGTCAAGAATCACTAAATATATTGTTGAGAGCGAACAGAAAAATTAGGGTTTGTTGCAATTAAATGACTCCTAATAAAAACCTCTCCACGTCCTAGCGTGACTCTGAAGCTCGTGCCGACGCTCTATGAGTCGAAGATCGTAGTCGCCTACAAAAGGAAACTTTTGTGTAGCGCTGTTTTGTGCAAGTCATTTTTAATGACAAGTCTTCAACCAGACTCAATGTAACTATAGATGAATGAAACAAAATATGCAAAATTCCCTGAAATCAGATCTCGAACAATATTTAGCTAAGGATATTTGTATTGAATGGGGTAGAGGAGACATTCGTATGTGCTTGCATACCCATGTTCACTAAGGGTATGCAAGCGAACAGTTACTTTTTTGGACATCAGAAATGGGGCAAAGAATACTTTGAAAATAGTCATCGCAGTGAGACTTTTAAGGCACGTTGGCGGGCAGCGCTCGGGAATTGGGACAACAAAATCGTAGCTGATATTGGTTGCGGTCCTGGTAACATATATGCTTCATTAGGTGGGTCACCAAAAATCATTATTGGAGTTGATATTTCTCATGGCGCTTTAGAGATGGCTCGTAATATTGGCTACACACCAATTTTAGCTGATGCTCATCACTTACCATTCAGAGATAAGTTTGCAGACGTTGTTGTCGCCAATGCAACTGTACATCACTGTGATGATATGGCGAGGATTTTGGCAGAAGCAGCTCGTATAGTGCGTCCTGGTGGTTTATTAGTTACTGATTTAGATCCTCAACTCAGTGCCTGGAACTTTAAAGGATATGGTCTTGTTTTGCGGGATATACGGTTCTTCTTTTACCGACTTTTCCGGAGCAAATATTATATCCCTCTTGATGAGCGAAATGCCCGATGGAAAACCGAAATTCATAACCAAAGACCCGGAGATGGTATCACGCCAGAGCTATACTATCAAGTTTTAGAGCCTCTTGGTTTTAAAGTAAAACTGTATCCACACAATCGCGATCTTGGTAGTGAAGTGCTTGAAGGCAAACATGGTCAATCACCATGGAGATTAAGATTAGCTCAACGATTATCTGGTATGAACCCGGTGGAAACCTCAGCAGCACAATCAATTATGTGTATTGCCAAACGGATTGGCTAATACCATGCAAAGAAAGTCCTTTCTCGCTCTTATGATTACCTATGAGTAATAAGTTAAAAATCAGAAAATCTACCTTTACCCTTGAACCAAACTGGTATTGTTTGAGCGGGATGGGAGTAACCTAACCGTATTGGGACACGCTGGCTGATAAACAAAAAGCTAATTATTCAGTGTAATTACTGAGTAGGTTGCAGAAGTTAATCAATTTTGTTTTCCGGTTCAGTGTAAATTCTAATACAAATACTTTACTCAACATGTTACAAATGTTTAGAAGCTTTTATAAGTTAAATTTATGTAAAATGCTCAAATCTTTTTTACTGTTAAATCTTATATTGTGAAT
>JAQYWP010000733.1 GCA_029379285.1 Rhizonema sp. PD38 | reverse complement strand
GAAATCTTTAGCTCTTCGGCTTGATATTTGGATCATTTTTTTATTGGAATACTCTTAGCGACGAAGGAGCGTCACCCGAAGGGGTTAGCCCGCTCTCACGGCGACTGGCGTTAGCGATCTTCGTTAGTGAAGCGTTAGCGAGTCTTCTCCCAAGGGGAGACGCTACGCGAACGAGCGTCAGCGGTAGCGTTAGCGAAGCGTTAGCGACGAAGGAGCGTCGGCACAAGCGTCGGAACGAGCGTCACCCGAAGGGAGATGAGTTGGGGATTAGGCGCGCATGAGGCGTTTTCCCTCGCGCAGGCGACTGGTGTGGTGGGGTTATTTTCCGCATGGGTGATTTGATGGACATGATATTATGTACATTAAACCCGCCCCGACTGGGCGACTTGTGTACAGGCAGGTTTAACTTGATGTTGCGTTTAGTGACGGGTAAGCTGGATGAAACCCGCTCCTAGTAGATTAATGAAACTGTAAAACACACCAGTTGGTCCTGACCAAGTTGTAACGAATCATTGTGATTGAGGCGGTACGGAACATTAGCAGAAAGAAGATTCCCGTTGAGATACGTCCCATTTCGACTGTTATTGTCAACCAGTACGTATAGGTTTTGGGATTTATCCCAGTAAATGCGTGCATGTGTTCGGGAAACTATACCTTCGTTAGGAATACCAGTCAGGTCAATTTCTGGCAACGTCTTGTGAGTTTGAGTTCGGCGACCAATGTTACCCTCTTCTCCTGGTAGGCGAAATTCTTTACCATTCGTGTGGGTGAGTATCAGAATTGGTCGAGCTGGACTCTGAGGCGGAGTATAAGTAGGCGAAGTTGGTGCAGGCGGTGCATAGAAAACTGGAGGAGTAGTAGGGGATCGCTCTACGACAGGAGTTGCCTGATTATTAGGTGCTGCTGTAGAGCCAATTACGTTACCCAACGGTGTGCCACACATTGGACACACCTTAGCATTGTTGGGCAAGGTACGGTTGAAATATTCGCAATTAGGGTTGGGGCACCGGTTTGCAATCATTGGAATTCAAATAATTATTAGGTATATACTGTAAAAGAACAAGCCCTGTTTCACTAAGAAGACATTGACCCTGACGGGTTTTGAGTATCTCAGCAAATTTATAAGCAGCAGGCCTGATGCTGTTGTCTTAACGGTATATCAAAAACAGCGGATAACCCAACGGATAAAGTTAATTGACAAAAGTTTCAACATCTAAACGATTTCTTTTGTCACATATATTATTGTCTGAAGGATTTATAGGTTGATTATTCAGCCGGAAGAGGGCTTGAGTGACAGATTTTTCATCAACAGATATAGCTAATGGATACCCAGCACACAGATTCCAAGTTTTACGAAACTTGTATGGAATGAGCGGAAGTTATGGAAGCAAACTTGGTATTTTATTATGAATCATTTGCTGAGTGTGATAGGTGGTACCATAGCCACCCTGAATAATTTGTTTTTCATGAATAAAATTTAGGAAGCTTATTGTTAACAATGCCTGACAAATACACATAACCGTCAGTAAAAGGCGTGAAACTCTCCGATATTGTGGACGATTATAGGAACCAAACCATGCCATCCAAGCAAGCCAAAGCTGCGGTAAGTTAAACAAAATAATCAAGTAGTGCAAGTAGACGGGAGCAACCCATACAGTCAGTAAAATGCCATATCCCAAAAATGCAGCACCAATAGCAAGCGTACTATTTGATAAGCGACCTATCAAATAGTCAAAGGAAAGGGGTTGCTCTTTGCTAACCTGACGAATGAAGCGGAATAGAATAAATGTAAAGACACAAATGGTTGCGATATGCAGAGCTGCTACTAAATAGATTGGTTTTCCTGCCACAGTTGGCTGTGATAAGAAATTGAAGTAGTCTTTGCCTAATGAATATTTGAGATCCAGTCCAAGCGATATATTGAACCAATGTCGGTAAAAAGATAAGTCTATATAGGGTCGGCGAACTGGTCTACTTGATTGAAGTGTGAAGACTAACCACGGTATTAGAGAAATAGAGCCAAGCAAGCTACCTAAAAGCCAGTAAATCCAACGGACTGAGTTGCGCTCAAACAGCAAAGTCCAGATTAGAAAACCTGCGGTAAAGAAAAAACCGGCCAACTGAATCTGTCCTAGGCAGGCACCTGTAAGACCCCAAAGAAAAGCTCCCCAAGGAGAGCTACGACACCACCAGCCAAAGAACATCGTTAAGGTAAAAAGCGGAAAGACTGAGGGGGACCAAATCTTGCGATGAAACAAAACTGATAGGGGATTGACACAAACAAGCGCAAGCGACCAAAACCAAGGTTCACGTTCACTGGAATCAATGCAGTAGGAAATAAACAATGGTAATAAAAGTATGGCTACGATATTCGTAATTTGTACTGCACGTGCCAACTCAGGTGGATCGATGACTTGAAAGAATTTACATAGAACAATAAATACCAAAACACTCATTCCTGGATTAAGTACACCTGCACTCGACTTCATCCCAAGAGTTGGTATATGACCAGTTTTGCTAAATTCTTGCGTTTTTTCAAAAAGCCAGCGTTCATCTCCTTTGTATTCCATATCACTAAGCCAAATGGTCCGAAAGATGACACCTATAATAACTGCAATGACAAAGCCGCATGACCAAATGCGCTTATAGAGCGTACTAGTATTCATAAACGAAGGGAGATATAACTTGTGTCTCATTTTACATGGACTTCACCCCTCTTTGAAATAAAGAGGGGTCGAACCCTAGTCTGTAGCTATTATAGGCTTCACACCAGACACTGGCACTTTCGGTGACGATAGCAATGCGTGAGGCTAATTCATACTTCAATTATGCAACGCCCGAATTTTTTATCTGGTAATCAGGGCGATCTCATTCCTCATTAAAAGAATGTTTGCACGGGTAATCGTTCGCACCTTGTGCAAAGATGTTTGAATTAGCGACTTGCACAAAGCACAAGAACTCTTCAGCTATATAGAAAATGATGTGTTACTCTACATTGTCCATAGTTTGAAACTGCCACCCAGTCGTGTTTATTGTGTAGCAAGCCTTTCTAGCACCTAAGAGCGTGCATAGCTACGTGGTGTCTAAGAGTACTGCCGCTGTTGGTGGATGAAAACAATCGTGAGATCATCTTTCTAAGTACTTAAGAAAAAATATGTATACATTTTATGATATAGATGATATTATGGGTTCATACAAGGGGTGCAGCACCAGAGCCAAAGCATTCATAGCAGATTTTAAGCGAATGAAATATACCCATAACCTAGGGGGTTTGCGAGAGCAAAATTTCTACCCGATGTACCTCACTGAATCACAAACCGTGATAAATTCTGAAATCTATGCTTAGTAAGGGTTTTAAATTCTAGCTACAAAACTAAACAATGCTTGAAACCTTTGCTCAGTAAGCGTTTTCATGCATAGAATGCATTGGTACTAGGTGCAAAATAGGCTGTTTCATTTTTTTCGGTAATTTTTTAGATAAATCACAAGGCGTTTATGGACTCAAAAATTTCGTCGCAAGATCGTCAAACCAACTTCGCTGAAGCTGAGGCAGACACCTTGTTCTCTCACTATAGTCAGAGCGCTTCAGGCGCTTTGACTCGAACACAGACCGATACCTTGGTCAATGGTGGTGTGAGTTTTGCTTTAGCTAATGCTCAAGGTACTTTTAATGGCGACGCAAACTACTCTAGCCTTTTTGCTGACAGTTTTGGAATTAGTTCAGGCGGTACGACTCAGGTCAAAAGTAACAGTCAAACGACAGTCGCTGCAACTTTTTCGCTTGCAGCTCATCAAACTTTCTCTTTCGATTTTTCCGCAGAGTTAGCATTAGCAGTTAAAGAAATTAAACATTCTAAACGGGCATCCAACGACGCTAAGTCTAAAACAGCATTCGTCGTTTTAGACTCAACGGATGCTGATAAACCTCGGGTATTAGATTATTTTGGGATCTCAGGAGATCTCAGTTCCCCTAAAGATATCAACCGCTTCACAATTAGTGCTAGTGACCATGTAAAGGTTCAGAATAAAAACAGACCTGATATTAATGGGTACCACGACATAGAATCTTTTGCTAGTAATGTCAGTGGGACTTATCAACGGACTTTTGACCACTCTACCAACATCACTTTAGTCGAGATTAATGATACTTCTGTGGCATTATCGGCAGATCCTTTGATCGGCACTCAAAATGCTCGAGATAGCTTGACTAATGGAGGCAATTATGGCAAGTTTGTTGTCACAAAAAACGATTTTAATGGTGGGAAGTATGATGTTAGGAATTTTGAGGTTGGTAAGGATGAGGTAGATTTTCAGGGTTGGGGTAATGTTGACGCCTCAACTTGGTTTCAGGGTTCATCAACCAGTCGATACTGACAAAGGCGCTTTATTAACTGTTAGTCCTGGACAATCTTTGTTATTTGAAGGGGTTCATGCTAATCAACTGAATGCATCAGACTTCCATTTCCAATAACAACCTTCTCAAAAGAGAAAATTTACACGAATCAGGGTTGTATCTCACTAAACCTTTGACCCGAACATTCCGCACCCGCGCCTTGTCACACTCCAATGAAACGGAGATATTCAGAACATGAGAACTATTGATGACTTCGATACAATGGACCACAGGTACAATTCCTTTCCAAGTCACATTGGTCGCCCGATATCGTGCAGCTTCAACCGAGTCTAAAATCGCGCTATTCCAATAGTTCTCAAGAGCAACCCAATAACATTTGATCTGGTTTGTTGTAGCCTATTTTACTCACAAATGCCTCGTTTACCGCTCTAGCACTGACGCGGGCATATAAAAATGGGGATTGTCATTTCGGGACTACTTGGGCTTGAGCATCTATGAGTACTCAACCAACTCGAAATTGACGGGTTAAGGCA
>JAQYWP010000732.1 GCA_029379285.1 Rhizonema sp. PD38 | reverse complement strand
ATTCACCTTAACTTTGCCGTCAGCAGACTCAATCGCCAGAACTGATCCCTCAACCGTCTCCGCTTCTTCAATTTGCACCAAATCATCAGATCGAACATCCCCAAAAGCAACATGATAAGCCACAATTCTCTTCAGCTTGGGAATGTCTTGTAACAGCGAATCTAAAGTTCCTTCTGGAAGCTCGGCAAAGGCGTCATCAGTGGGTGCAAAAACTGTGAATGGGCCAGGACTTTTGAGCGTATCTCCGAGAGCGGTGACTTCAATCGCCTTTACCAGTGTTTGGAAGTTACCAGCTTTGACTACAGTTTCAACAAGGTCAGACATGAGGTTATGTTATTTTATTGACATAATGTGACAAGATATTTATATATTGAAAAAAGGCACTCAGCTTCTATCAACAGAGAGGTTGCGCTCGCTAGCGGTGTAAATAAGACGGTTAAGATCCAAGGGCAACTCTTACGAAGTCGGGGATCTGTACGCTAAACTGGGGAATGACACCAAAGACCAGTAACTATGCTTAAGCGTTCTAAATTCGAGACGACTCAATCTCAGATTATGCACCGTGCTGAGGATCTCATTAGTGCAGCCTCAAATCGTTACCGCATCACAGTTCAGGTGGCAAATCGAGCTAAGCGTCGTCGTTATGAAGACTTTGATAATGCAGATGATATCATGATGAAGCCAGTACTGAGGGCAATCATTGAGATGTCCGACGAATTAACTCAACCAGAAATCATCGGCGAAGTGTAAAGTGACGGCAAATCTAAAGTAGAATGAGCAAAATTTTCAAGTTCATTCAACCATTTTTCAAACCTTGGCACGCACTCACCGTCTTTATGGTAGTGAGTGCGATTGTCTTGGGTTCGGGAATTGGTGAATTCTTTCAGACAAGCTTTCTTAGTTCCCAACCTGCTATGGCTCAAGCAAGTAGTAGTGAGGCAGCGCAACGTGTTTATCAACAGTTGCCAGACTTGCCACGGGAAAATAAGTATATCAGCAAAGAAACCGGGAAAGTTTCGGAAAACAACACCTTAATAAATCGGTTGATTCGATATCACGTGTATGTCAAGGGGCGGGCGCTAAATTATCGACTAGATTGGAAGCTGACTTTAGCTGATTACTTGGGTGCAAACGAAATTATGTATGACTCTAGCTATCCTGGCAACGACATCTTGAGGCAAAATCCTATAGATAGCGATCGCGCCGCTATTGGACGTCTCAATCGTCGTCAGCGTGATGCTTTGGTGCAAGCCTTAGTCAACGTTTTTAACCCAAATCAAAATACATCAGCTACCCCTAATCCGCGATCCCAATCGCAGGAAGCTAACCCAAAGAGTCCCCAATTACCCAAACCCGGAGACGCCCAAAAATTAAAATGAGTAGGGGCGGGTTTTATCAAACATCGTGTTTGCTAAGATGTTCTTTCTATTAAACCCGCTTCTACACACCTTTAATGCCTGTTTATGGAACGTCTTGTTAAAAGTGGATCTAATTGGCGTATCGGCTGGAATCCAAGTGCATCTGAATTTAAAGGTTTGTTGGGTACAGATGATTGGGCTATTGAGTTAACTGAAGCAGAGTTGAATGATTTTTGTCGGCTTCTAATACAGCTAGCCGATACCATGAAACAACTTGCAACTGAATTGATGGATGAGGAAAAAATTGCCTGTGAAGCTGAAAGCGATTTATTGTGGCTGGAGGTAGAAGGCTATCCCCAAGCCTACAGCCTACGCTTGATTCTGACAAAAGGACGTTGTGCAGAAGGCAAATGGCATCCTTCCTCCGTTCCGGGTTTGCTACAAGCTGCCCAAACTCTAAAGGTTTTTTAAAATTATTTTTTATTTCTCAAGCTTGTGTTATAGTTTAAAAATTGACGGGGCGTAGCGCAGCTTGGTAGCGCGCCACTTTGGGGTAGTGGAGGTCGTGGGTTCGAATCCCGCCGCTCCGATTGATAGACAGCTGAATAACACGTAATTTGTGATAGTTCACACATTAATGTCGTTAAAGGCAAATTTTTGTTTTTGCTCTTAACAAATTAATGTCGTCGGGTTACCTCATCATCAAGATATACAAGGTGCATTAGCCTACAGCATCAAACACGCGACAGGTGAACTTTAGATTGCATCAATTTGGGTAAATATATTAGCAAAATTTTAGTAGCTGTACAATTATAGCATATTTACTACTGTGGAGGATGAATAGCATAGAGACTTAGATCCCTGACAACTTTTACGACATCGGGGATGTGGTTTCAATTACTCAACTTTAACCTGAATGTCTTACGCTAGTAGTCGTTCTTTCCTAAGAAAGCAAATGACTATGACATCGGCACCTCAGTTGCTAACTGATCCATTTTTACAACTGCCAACTGACACTTCAGTACGAGTTGTATGGTTCACGGAGTTTCTAGGTTCTAAACATATCGTCACTTATGGTGATAATCTCAATCAAACTGCTGTAGCAACCACTAGCAAACTAAGTCGTACACGAGAAGATCAAAACTCACGAGTGGGAAACCAAACCCAAGATGGGCAAGTGTATCAACAACCCATTAAGCGTGACATTTGGCGACATGAGGCGGTTGTGACTGGGTTAACTCCAGGAACACGGGTTGAATATCGTGTCATGAGTGTGCGGGAAGATGGAGTTCGTGTTGGTAGCAATGTGTTTACCCTTGCACCCGCACCGACTTCGGGCACACCTTTGAAAATTCTGCTGACTTCCGATCATCAAATCAAACCGATGGTAGCAGCAAATCTACAGAAGGTAGAAGAGACAGTAGGGCGAGTCGATGCGGTTTGGTTTGCAGGTGATTTGGTTAACATCAGCGATCGCGCCAGTGAATGGTTTGACAATTGTGATGGCAATGCTTTCTTTCAGTGTTTACAACGTCATGCCCATTATGAAATGGATAAAAATGGGGTAAAGATAATTTACACTGGTGGACAAATCATTCAACACGCGCCCATGTTTACTTGTATTGGCAATCATGAGGTGATGGGGCGGGTTAGTGGTGGGAATTTAAACGATGAATTTGATGATACGATACCTCGTGCGAGCCCAAAGGAGTTCGCTCTCAATTTGTCTGTTGAAAAGTCTCTGAAAGATAATTCCTTTAATACCGACACCTATGAAGAGATTTTCACTTTACCGGAAAGTAAAGAGGGTGGAAAAACTTACTATGCAGTTAGTTTTGGAGATGTGCGTTTGGTTGTACTGTATGCAACGAATATGTGGCGTACTCCTAATTTAGATGCAGAAGCTAAGGGTAGATACCGGGAAAGAAAAGCGGATTTTTCTAACCCTGAGAATTGGGGTTACGGACAGCATATTTATGAACCGATTGCCAAAGGAAGTAAGCAGTACAATTGGCTGCTACAAGAACTCAACAGCCCTGAATTCAAACAAGCAAAGTACAAAGTTGTGATGTTACATCATCCACCCCATACTTTAGGTGGTAACATTGTACCAGCCTACACCGATCCAGTCCAGGTCTTGGAACGAGATGAAAATGGCAATATTAATGCCGTGCGTTATGAGTACCCTATAGATACAGATTACATCATCCGTGATGTTGTGCCAATTCTTGAGGCAGCTGATGTGCAATTCGTTTTTTATGGGCATTCACATTTGTGGAATCGCTTTCGCAGCCAATCGGGGATGCACTTCTTGGAAACATCTAATGTTGGTAACTCTTATGGTGCTGCTTGGGGTGATAACAAGCGAGAAGTCCCGACAGGGTATAAAGAACAATACATTGCACTTGGAGATCCTAATGGACTAGAGCCAGTAGTGCCAACAATTGCCCCATTGCTGGATGAAGATGGTCAGCCGCTCCCATATATTGCCAGTAATGATATCACTGTTTTCAGCATCTTTGACACTGCTACTGGTAAAATCAGCAGCTACCGTTTTGATCTACGTAAACCAGACGCAGAAGTGGTGAAGTTTGATGAGTTTGAATTAAAGTCTACTTAGAGCAGGGTTTTGCCCAAGCCTTCACGACTAGGTATACCTCCGACAAAAGAGAACTGCTGTAAATTCACGGGTTTCCCCGATACCTTGAGCGTGAACATCAGTAATCTTTGGGAAAGAAGGTGATGAGAAATACTTTTTTTTCACAAAATTGCTTTGTGAGAAACAGTATCTTCTCCTCCAGGTTCGTTAGAATAAATTGCGATCGCCGAATTGTTCTCAATGTAAACCTGAGCGCGTCATTTTTGACGATGTATGGTGAACAGGTTCAATTTGGTGTTTCTGAATACGGATGGGTGTGTTACCTTAACTGCTGGGATTGCTGAATTTCCGAGTAACTTAACTCGCTCGACTTGAGCAATTGCATTGGTATAGCCTAACGTAGGTATACAATACTGTGCCGCAGGAATGCACATGGATTGGATTAGCTTACTCAAAACTCAACAATCTGATTTTCTGCAACGAGTCAAAAGACCTAAGACTTACGATCTTTCTTTGCTGGAGAGTCAAGTCAAGGGTTGTCATAGTGAGATTATGACACTGTGGGGTGAACCGTTGGCGAAACTGCTTTCGTTTTCTCGTCAACAAGCAGAAATCATTGCCAAAAATCCGCCACCGACGCCGCCTGATTATCCTGAACCTCCGGATTGGACAATTCCCTTTCCAACATACTTCCAGCGACAAGCAGAAGATTACCTATTGCGAGAGCAAATTGTTGATCGCATTACCTTGGAACGTTTGAGCAAACAGGTGAAAAAAGTGCCACAAGACACTTTGAAAAACATGGTTTTAGATGATGAAGGAAATTTACGCAGTGACAGTAAATTTTCTTACTTACTTATCAGTAATCCTAAGGTTAGTATTCAAGTTTTAGCGACTGATGGAGAAAGTTTTAATAGTCTAAAAAAAGATAAAGTAAGAT
>JAQYWP010000731.1 GCA_029379285.1 Rhizonema sp. PD38 | reverse complement strand
CTTTATTCCCCCCAAAAGGGCTGCAACCGCCTCTAACTGTACTTTTAGGTACACCAAAGCTTTGACATAAGTAAGTCGGTGCAATAAAACCAAACTGTGTGAAGAAAAGTAAATAAGGCTCAAACTTTTACTTTCTCTGCTAGAATGCCCCCAGAAGACTGCCTTATCCCAACAATAATTATTTACGCCGACCTACTTAGGGTATTTAATGCTTGTGCTCTATTCTCCACCTATGTCGGGTTTATTCAGGAAATGTCAGGAAAATCTTTGTCCTAGTCAAAACTCCTTCGCATCAAAATAATCTAAACACGAAAAATTTATAAACATAAGCGGAAACCACTGAGATAGTAATGTAGATAGGACTATGCATATGAAAAACAGGACGTTTTACAAAATTATGATTATACTTAGTTGCCTAAGCTACGAGAATAGGTCAAATTGTGACTAAATAATTTGCAATATAATGCAAAACTGTTCATTTATATAGCTATTGATTCAATCGGTGCAAGCTATAGCAGCCGATGTGAGGGATTTTTGGAGCAAATAGAACCATTAAAAGTTTTTTTTAAAAAAAACTTAAATGGAACCCTCAACCGTGTTAGTTCATCTTTAATCACGGGAACAATAGCAGCAGTTGATTATAGCTGTCCGTAATCTATTGTTACCTGGAGCCATTGAGACGAGCCTTATGCCAGCAACATCTTTTTACGCAGATGCCGCTTACGATGCCAAATTATCCAGCCAAGTGTTCGATCCAGAACTCACTATTGATGAAAGTGAGTTGCCGACAGATGATTTAGATGATCTGGAAATAGCTTCTGCCGACTCTGCTAGCTTTGCTTCAAGTACTAACCGCCGCAGCACAGACTTGGTACGTCTATATCTTCAGGAAATTGGGCGGGTTCGGTTGTTAGGGCGGGACGAAGAAGTTTCAGAAGCTCAAAAAGTCCAGCGCTACTTGCGGTTGCGGATAATTATGTCGAATGCCGCCAAGCAAGAAGACCAAGTGCTTTCGCCTTACCTTCGTATCATTGAAGCTCAGGAGCGTCTGACATCTGAATTGGGACATCGTCCTTCTCTAGAACGGTGGGCTCGTGCTGCTGGTATGGAAGTATTAGATCTTAAGCAGATGTTAGGACAGGGGAAACGTCGCTGGGCTGAAATTGCTAAGTTGAAGGTAGAAGAACTAGAGAAAATTCAAAGCGATGGACTTTCGGCAAAAGAACATATGATCAAGGCTAATCTCCGCCTGGTCGTATCTGTTGCTAAGAAGTATCAAAATCGCGGCTTAGAATTATTGGATTTAGTCCAAGAAGGCACTCTGGGCTTGGAAAGAGCAGTTGAGAAATTTGATCCGACTAAAGGTTATCGCTTTAGTACTTATGCTTACTGGTGGATACGTCAGGGAATCACACGAGCGATCGCGACTTCTAGCCGTACAATTCGCTTACCTGTTCACATTACAGAAAAGCTGAACAAAATCAAAAAAGCTCAACGTAAAATTGCACAAGAAAAAGGTCGTACTCCAACTTTAGAAGATCTTGCCCAAGAGTTAGACATGACCCCAGCACAAGTGCGGGAAGTGTTATTACGAGTTCCTCGCTCTGTTTCTCTAGAAACCAAAGTAGGAAAAGATAAAGATACAGAGTTAGGAGAATTGCTGGAAACCGACGGCGTCACACCAGAAGAAATGTTAATGCGGGAATCTTTACAAAAAGACTTGCAGAATCTTTTGGCGGATTTAACTAGCCGCGAGCGTGATGTGATTTTAATGCGGTTTGGTTTGGCCGATGGCCATCCATACTCATTAGCAGAAATTGGACGAGCTCTTGACTTATCACGGGAACGGGTACGGCAAATTGAATCCAAAGCCCTACAAAAGCTGCGTCAACCCAAACGGCGCAACCTCATCCGCGACTACTTGGAGTCACTTAGTTAGTCATAGATCATTGGTCATTGGTGATCTGTTAATTACCAATGATCAACAATAAATGACTTCATCAATTCCCAAAATTTCATAACTTCTGTGTCAAGAAGAAAGGCGTGACGGCAGTCGGCAGCTATGCTAAAGGTATAATACAATACAATGAGGGTTCAAGCCCTCATTGATTGGAGACCACCAATCGGCGGTATTGTAGGGGCTTTTACAGAGAACAGAGCTTAAATGTGTATAAAATATTACTTTTTCCTTCTGCCCTCTGCCCTCAGCATAGCTGCCTTGCCCGAAGGGCTGGTGATTCCTATTAGACATTTCCAGAAATGATGTATGGGCGCTCTGTGTAGGCTACAGCAGGAGCCTCCCTAGCAAGGCTTTCTTAATTTCTAATTTTGAATTCCGCGTCGTGCTAAAAGCAACTGACGTTACGTTAATAAAGATTATCAACAAACATTTATTATTGCAAATCAAGTTAAACTTTTGCTATATTCGCAATTAATAAGCTTTGTTGAGAAAAACTAGTATGACTGTCTACACGGCAACTTCCCTCCGAGCAGAACTAAACGAACGTGGCTGGCGTCTAACACCCCAGCGAGAAACAATTTTACAAATTTTTCAAGAACTACCGCAAGGAGAACATCTCAGTGCGGAAGATCTTTACCATCGATTAGAAGGTCAAGACGAAGGCATCAGCCTATCGACGATTTATCGGACTCTAAAGTTGATGGCACGGATGGGAATCTTGAGAGAACTAGAACTAGGAGAAGGACATAAACATTACGAACTGAACCAGCCCTATCCTCACCACCACCACCATCTGATTTGCATAAGGTGCAATACGACTATCGAGTTCAAAAATGACTCTATTTTAAAAACGGGAGCGAAAACTGCCCAAAAAGAGGGTTTTCAGATGCTCGACTGTCAGATGACAATTCACGCTGTTTGTCCTAAGTGCCAAAGGGCACTGATGCCGCTTTAGCACTTAGATGAGGATTTTTAGGGAAAGGTACTACTGTACTCAAGTTGTTATACGCGGCATATGCTGCACTTAGGAATTGGGCAAAAGGGACTTATGCGAAGAGATAATTATATTCCACATTGCCCATACCCCATGACCTTACTCCGTGGGTATCCCGAACCCATTACCAACTTGTGCAAGCAGTCCAGTCACTTAATTAAATGCTAAAAGTGTCCGCTTTTAACATCATTCAAACTGATTCCATAGAATTGTTGTGCCTGTTTGATTGCTTTCTTAGTATCATCTCCCATCACACCGTTGAGAGGACCTTTGTAAAAACCTCGTGATTGCAGTCGTCGTTGTATTTCTTGAACATCAAATTCACTCTTGTCCGTATTAACTAAGCTATACAACTTAGCCCGTGTCGTTGGACCGGCAATACCACTGACGGCCAAGGAATTAGCTGCCTGAAACTTACGTACAGCATCTGCTGTATAAGGACCATAGTAACCATTTGGTTCTCCCTCTAAATATCCGGCTTTAATCAACTCTCCCTGAAGAATTCTCACTGTCTCGCCGCGAGTACCCATATTGAGTTGATCTTGGTCAGTATGCTGTTTGGGAGCGTCTTCCCCATAACCAATGTTTAATGGCGGCAATTTTTTTTGTGTTGCAGGTCCAACAACACCGTCGGCATCTAACTTGTAAGCTAGTTGGAACCGCTTAACAGCGTCTTGGGTGATCGGACCAAATATTCCAGTTGAGTCACCATAATAAAAGCCTGCTATTCGCAATCGTTCTTGTAGAAGTTTGACTTTTTCACCTTCATCACCTTTTTGAAGATAATTAGGATCTTGTGGTTTATTCGCTACAGTTTCAGCACTAGGTTTTTTGGCTTGGGTTTCAGCACTAGGTTTTTTGGCTTGGGCAGTTTCAACAGAGGGACGACGCCAGCTATCTAATTTCTGAATTGTAGCCGAGCCAGCAATACCGCTATCGTCTAATCCAGCAGTTCTTTGGAAACGCTTAACAGCGTCTTCTGTCTGTGTATCATAGACTTGAGTGATAGCAGCTTGATAGAATCCTGCTCCTTTCAACTTTTGTTGTAGGGTTTTAACAGAAGGACCTTGATCGCCTTTTTCCAATGCAAGAGCGCTACTGACAACACTAAGTACAGATAAGGTGATCACAAGGGGGAGCATATATTTCCAAGCCCGACTTGAAAGTCGTGTCCAGTCAGGTGAGGCTGCTTTGTTTAACAAAGATACTGGGGAAACGAATTCACCACTGGGAGAATCTTCGTAAACGAAGGCTACATGCAAATACGCCAGGTTATCCATAATTTTTATTTACACCAATGTTTTTTCTTCAATGATTGCTTCAGCTTGATGAACTAGATTCCGCAAACTTTCTAATGTTTCTATACTTACATCCTGCCATAAACTACGCTTGTATGCCTCTAGCAATCTCTCAGCAATATCACGCAAAGCCCAAGGATTGCGATCTTGGATAAACTCACAAACAGCTAAATCAAATAAATAAGTTTGTGCTATACCTTGATACATATGGTCTTCCACACATTTAGCTGTTGCATCATAGGCGAATAGAAAATCTACTGTCGCTGCCATTTCAAATGCGCCTTTGTAACCATGGCGCATTACCCCAGCAATCCATTTAGGATTAATAACCCGAGAACGGTACACTCGTGCGATTTCTTCTCTCAGTTGGCGAACTCGCGGTTTGGCAGGAATAGAATTATCTCCAAAATAGGTTTCTGGGTTCTTCCCCCGTACAGTACGCACTGCTGTAGTTAAACCACCTTGAAATTGGTAATAATCATCAGAATCGAGCAAATCATGTTCGCGGTTGTCTTGGTTGTGTAAGACAATCTCCATTTGCTGCAACCGTTGTTCAAAAACTTCAGGTAATGATTTTACGGAGTTGGTATTTCTATTACTTTCCCCCCTTGTGTCCCTGTCTTCTTCTTGGCCTGATGTATAGGCG
>JAQYWP010000730.1 GCA_029379285.1 Rhizonema sp. PD38 | reverse complement strand
AAATAAAGTATCTTTATGTACGCATATACTGGCGAAGTTTGCTAATAAGCTTTACAAAAGTTCATGAAGCAGATGAACTCAGAAAATATACACGATAATAGGAACTCAGTATTTGGTTACGCTAACTGGAGAAACGAATGGCTCGCGCAAAAAAAGTGGTACTGGCATATTCTGGAGGAGTAGATACTTCTGTGTGCATTCCTTATCTTAAACAGGAGTGGGGTGTAGAAGAAGTGATTGCGCTGGCAGCAGATTTAGGACAGGGTGATGAATTAGAGCCAGTCCGAGAAAAAGCTCTCAAATCGGGAGCGAGTGAATCAATCGTTGCAGATGTCAAACTGAGTTTTGTGAAAGATTATGCTTTCAGGGCAATTCAAGCAAATGCTCTTTACGAAAATCGCTATCCTTTGGGAACTTCCTTGGCTCGTCCTTTGATTGCTAAGGTGTTAGTAGAAACAGCAGAAAAATATGGTGCTGATGCGATCGCTCATGGCTGTACTGGTAAGGGGAACGATCAGGTTCGCTTTGATGTCTCCGTTGCTGCTCTTAACCCCAGCCTGAAAATACTTGCGCCAGCACGGGAATGGGGGATGAGTCGTGAGGAAACTATTGCCTACGGCGAAAAGTTTGGCATCCCCTCACCAGTGAAAAAATCAAGTCCTTACAGTATTGACCGTAATTTGCTTGGTCGTAGTATTGAAGCAGGTATTCTGGAAGATCCTTCAACAGAACCACCAGAAGAAATTTATTTAATGACAAAGGCGATCGCCAACACCCCTGACGAACCAGAGTATATTGAAATTGGTTTTCACAGAGGTATTCCTACCACCCTCAACGGTGAGTCCAAAAACCCTGTCGATCTGATTGAACAACTGAACACTGTTGTTGGCAATCACGGTGTTGGACGCATAGACATGATTGAAAACCGATTGGTAGGTATCAAATCGCGGGAAATTTACGAATCTCCAGCCATGTGTGTGTTAATTCAAGCACATCGAGATTTAGAAAGCCTAACTTTGACTGCTGATGTCACTCATTATAAGCGTGGAATTGAGGAGACTTACAGTCAAATAGTTTACAACGGTTTGTGGTACAATCCACTCAAAACTGCACTAGATGCCTTTATTCAAGATACACAAGAACGAGTTTCGGGAACAGTAAGGGTGAAATTGTTCAAGGGCAATGCTTTTATTGTTGGACGCGAATCTGAGCATTCCCTCTACAGTCCCAATTTAGCAACCTACGGTGCAGAGGATAAATTTGACCATAGGGCAGCTGAAGGCTTTATCTACGTTTGGGGATTACCGACTCGGATTTGGGCACATCAAGGAAGGAGTTAATCTGTTTTGAATTTTAGATTTTGGATTTTTAGATGAATCCAAAATCTAAGGCTCAAAAAGAATTGATAACCATTAGGGTAGGAACTTGCCACACTGTCAACTCCTTCGGTAGCGAGCGCAGTATCTCCGATGACCAAAATAACATTCACATTTATGACGCGAAGTCTGTTTCCCAGAAGATTCTTTCCTCACTTGCTCCCTTGCTTGTGCTTCAAGCGAAGAAAGATGAATTTTATTTTCCCTGAATAAATAATGGTGCCTTTAAACCGATTTTATTCCTATGAAGTCTTTACTTTTGTCAAGTTTTGTAAGTTTGACTTCTGTGATATCACCAGTGATCGCTCAAATACAATTTAAAATTAATGATTTCTACTCCTCACTCCTGACTATTTTTGACTTGCCGCGACTCTAACCATAAAGGTATAAGAATTACGCCTGCGAGGATCAGTAGTGCTGCGATCGCAAATTCACTCACCCACGCAACCAATTGTTCTAAAGACACAATTCTGCCTGCAAAGAAAGCCAATGTTACCATCACACTAGCCCAGATGATCGCCCCCATAAAATTGTACAAAAAGAATTTTCTGAATGGCATTTCCGTTATGCCAGCTAGAGGTGCGGTAAAAATTCGCAGTAAGGCAAAAAACCGTCCAAAAAATACTGCTTTATCAGCATTTTCACTGAACTTTTCTTTGATTACAAGTATTCTTTTTTCCGAAATCCGTAAGATGCTACTAATTTTTACCAGTAGCGACCAACCTCCAAACCTACCAATCCAATAGCCGCAGATACCACCAACTATGGCACCTACAGTAGCATCACCAAGAACCCACCAGTAACTCAGTTCTTTACTACCAGCTAAAAAACCGCCTACGAGGGTTACAGTCTCTCCTGGAAGAGGAATGCCTAAATTTTCCAATAAAATACCCCAGAAAATCGCCCAATAACCATACTCGCTAGCAATATCCCGAATGTTTTCTACTGAAATAAACTCAAAAGACATTCAACACCGCCATCTTTACATTTCTTCTTATTCTTTATCTTGACTCGTTTGTGGCTAATATGTCAAGGAACAAGCGAGGAGAGACGCTGGGTCGCTTTTCCTTAATTTCGGTATCACAACCGTAGACTTACTGAAGCTTTTATAAAAAGTCTTTATGAAAAGTTCATAAAAATCAAAGAATTTTATGAAAATTTAGTAAAAGATGCGCACGATACTAAATTTATAAGGCAGTTATGCCTATAGTGATGGAAGTTAAGACAAATTATACGGCATGAATACTGAAGTCAAATCTCTCAACCTGACTGCTAAGTGTGTCTATCATTAGACATAGTGGCAATTATTGGTTGAAAGCAATAGAGGTATTGATGTCATTTTTTGTTGCCGTTTCCACTATCTGGGTAAATTCATGATCACACAAGCGCTCACATCAGAATGTCAAATGATCTTATTCAAACCCCAAGGATGTATCGACTTACAGGGTGGCATAGATTTGACCGAGAAGATGGCTAGAGTCGTACCACAACACGATCAATTCTGGGTTATTGATTTGGAGGACGTGGATTTTATGGATAGTTGTGGGTTAGTCACCCTAGTTAAAGGATTGAAAAATGCGCGTCAAAGTGGTTGTCGCTTGGTACTTTGTCATGTGCAAGCACCTGTTCGATTGATTTTAGAGCTGACTCGACTCGACACGGTGTTTGAAATTTTTCCGACATACGAAGATATTTTGACCAATATCAAAGATAAAAGTCAGATAGTAGCAAGCTTTTCTGTTTCCCATTAATACTTCAATGGTAAAGGCAAAGAGTATGTCGCGGGCTTTCATCTACAAAACACTCTCGTGCAACTGACAAAGCATGTGAAACCCGCCCATACAGAAGTAGGTTATAGTCTTAGTGCTTCTAAAAATCTGTCAAAGTCATGATTTATTCGTGTTAAGGACTTTAGTCCTCACGTTTTTGACAGCTGCAACCCCTACCAGTCTCCAAGAATACACGGCTAGTGTTCTACCACATCAATAAATTCTTCTAGCGCTAACTCCCGGCTTTCACCTGCCAATGCTTGGTTTGATCCATCACTCCTTTTACACAGGAGTTGTAGAAACATTTCCTGAGGGAGATACGGGTGGGGAAAAATTTGGTAAATCTATCCCACTATGGCTGGCATTACGAGTTTTCAATGCCAAACGGTAACTTACACTTTGCAATTCTGCTTGGAGTTTGCGGTTTTCACGTTGTAGTGTTGCCACTTTTTCTCTCACTGGAGCCATGCGTTCCTCAAACTTCCGACGATAAATTTGCGGTAACTCCTGTACCACTTGTTCTAACATTCGACTGCGATCGCTTAGTTCTTGCGCTGTTTGCCGCAATTGGTAAATCTCCGTGTCACGAGTTGTCATTTGCTCTTGGTAGAACATGACTTGTTCCTCAACTGCAAGCAGTTGTTCTCGTAAAGCCTGCAACTGAGATGTATGACGATCAGAAACTTCTGGCTGGGGCATAAAATTAGCGTTACCCTTCACTAATCTGAAGAGTTCTTGAGACAGCTGTTGCACGAGTTGATCGCGAAGCTGCAACTCTTGGCGCAACTTTGATGCTTCTACAGATAGAGTTTGAATGGTGTCGCGGTCAGTTTGGCTCACAGTGGCTTATAACTCCCAAAGGAATCTTTTATACTTTTAAGTATTACTACGGTGTTCGGTGCTCTTAGCGAGTCATATTTAATTTAACATGATTATTATTGGTTGGTGGTCAGTGGTTGGCTGTTAGTTATTTTTTCCAATCAAAAACCAACTGCAAACTCCTAACCACCAATGACCAATGGCTAACTCCCAACCATTAAGCTGCTTCTTCTTCGTCTATAGCCTTCGGTTGTTTGACTTCTTGCTTAATTGTCAAATAGCGCATCACTTCTTCAGAAAGACGCATAGCGCGTTCCATAGGAGCAATAGCTTTTCCAGAGCCAGTGTAGTTCATCTGGATGTAAATGCCATCACGTTGTCTGCCGATTTCATAAGCCAGACGACGCTTACCACGATTTTGAATTTGGATGTTTTCCGATCCATTTTCCTGAAGCAAGTTCTGATATTTAGCAATTGCTAGCTCTACCTGTTCATCTGTCAGGTCAGGACGTAGGATATACATTGTTTCGTAAACTATCTGCATTTCTTTTAGTCTCCTTATGGACAATATGGCTGCTGATGTCGATTTGGACAGTAATCCTGATTTTTTCCTGTGCTTATCAACATCTAAAGCAACAAGGAATTACAATCTTACAACAATGAGCATAATTGATCGCAAAACTTCAAAGCTCTTTTTGTGTTAAAGCAGAGTGAAAAAGCTACTGCGTGGTTTCTTCAGTTGGTTTGTTCAGTAGGGAACACGTCGAAGCGAGCGCAGTACTAGCATATTGCCAAGAAATAAATGCCCAGCCGTCAAACTAGATCTCTGGTCGTAGTCGCGAAGCTCTGGGGAGAGAGTACTCTCTCCCCAAGACTTCGCGCGAAGTCTGCCGGACAGAATCTTCTGTCCGGCGAGCTTCGCGCAATATTCCCC
>JAQYWP010000729.1 GCA_029379285.1 Rhizonema sp. PD38 | reverse complement strand
TTGCTACTCTTCCTTTTTGACTCAGAATATTTTCCGCGTTCCATTTTTCGTTTTTCATTTTATTTCCTCCTGATTAATCGAATATTCGTTTAATTAATTCTCAAAAAAAGAATTAATTTGTTATTGCATCCCACGCAATTTTATAGGTGGTTTCTAACATTTTTTCGTCCAAAATCAAAGCACCGCTAAAATGCTCTTTTATCAATCCAGTCAGAGGCGCAAAGGTAAAAGCGGTAAAAATTTCCAGGGAAATATCCTTAAAAACTTTCTCCCTTTTCCCGCGATTGAACAAATCTAACATTGGCTTGAAATAACTCAAACTTTCATCTTTGCAAATGCGGTCAACCATCGGGGAATTAGCAAATTGCTCGGTAAAAGCAAATCTGACCGGATTATTAATCGCGTATTGATAATAATTATTCCAGATCATTTTAAAGGCTTTCTCCACCGATAAGTTCTGGTTGACACCTTTCAAAATTTCTGCACTCATTTCCTTCTTCACAAACAAATATATTTTATTGAGAAGGTTTTCTTTGTTTTCAAAATAGACATATATCGTCGCGGGCGAAACATTCGCGGTTTTGGCGATTTTCGACATCGAAGTATCAGCAAAACCATTGGCAGTAATCAGTTCGATTGCCGCATCACAGATCGCTTGATTTTTTTTATCGTCTTTGTGCCTCATTATTAATATAATAAACGAGCATTCGTTTATTGACAAGTTAATAACTCATAAATCGCCAAAATGCTTATATAGCTTAAACTTTACGCTATAAACACCATCCTTAAGCTCATCCCACTCCTTTTAGGGGTGACGTTCAGCGCTATCCTCACATACAGAGAAGGAATGGGCGCATATAGTCGCCATTCTGTGATAGGTTCAAACAGTGTGCATTTTGTCAATACCTCTAGTGAAGAATCTCCGAGATACTTCGCTGCACGCTTGTTACACACCCTGCACCCTGCTCTCCTACAATTTTATCTCGCTTATTCACCACACCCGTCTTTTCTTGTCAAGTAAAGAATTACATCATAATAATATTCATCGCTATCCCGGCTAGGTTAGGGCTATGACTCTTTTGACATTAAATTTGCACACCGTTCATTTGACTGACGAACAGTTCTATGAGTTATGTCAAAATAACCGCGAGTTACAGTTTGAACGAACGGCGAAGGGAGAATTAATTATTATGCCACCCGTTGGAGGTGAGAGCGGTAATCGAGAAGCCGACTTGATCATCGATTTGGGAATTTGGAATCGGCAAACTGGTCTTGGCTTTACCTTCAGCTCCTCCACGGTATTTAAGTTGCCTAATGGCGCAAACCGTTCTCCTGATGCTGCTTGGATTCAAAGAGAACGTTGGCAAGCACTCATACCGGAACAAAAACGTAAGTTTCCCCCCATCGCACCGGATTTTGTTGTTGAGTTGAGGTCAGCAACAGATGAGTTGGAAACGCTGCGTAATAAAATGAGGGAATATCTGGATGCAGGGGTGCAATTGGGATGGTTGATTAATCCCCAACAGCAGCAAGTGGAAATTTATCGCCAAGGGGAAGATGTAGAAGAGAGAAACCTTCCTACAGAATTATCCGGTGAAAATCTATTGCCCGGATTTAGTTTGAGTTTATCACGCTACTTGTAGTTGTTTTCAGCTTTGAGCGCGGTCATAGCTATCACTGCGTTAACCATACAAGAAACGACCATGACACCTCCTGCTCCCTTGCCTCTTTTATTAATAGTAGTAATAACTAGAAGACTTACTCTTATGCCCGTTGACAATCATACCTAAGATATTACCTCTGGTCATTTTCAGGTTATCTAGAGCTTGCGTTAACACCGCTCGGTCTGTCTTGTGTATTCTAGTCACCAACACAACTCCATCAGTATGAGATGCAAGCAAGCTAGCATCAGCAAGTCCAACCAAGGGAGGAGCATCGTAAATAACTAAGTCAAAAGATTGATGGAAATCTGCCATTAATTGCTTCATTTTTTGGGATGAAAGCAACTTTGTCGGATCGGGTGGAATAGCTCCTGTAGTGATTACGGAGCATTCGCTGATCAAAGGCATCTGCCGCATCGCCGTTTCTACAGGCAGATTTCCAGAAATAATACTACTTAAGCCCCATAAGTTATTCAAATTTGATAAAGAGTGAATTCGGGGTCGGCGCAAGTCCGCATCTACCAGTAGGACTCGTTTTCCCATAGCAGAAGCTGTTTGAGCTAGGTAGAATGCGATCGTAGACTTACCTTCTCCTGGTAAAGCGGAACTAATGACTATGGAACGAATTGGTTGATCGGAACTGAGCAGTTGAATATTTGTGTGCAGTACTCGTAAAGCTTCCATAAACTTGGAGGATTCGTACTGGTTGTGATCTTCAACAAGTACAGAGACGCGATCGCCAACTTCAGCTGACTCGGAACTGCCTTTTGGAAGTAAATTTTCCAATTGTGCTGTAGGAGTTCTTTCTATAACAGCAATTTGATTGTTTGGCAGTTGCTTTTCTAAGGGAATCGTTGCTAATAGAGGTAGCTTGAGCTTCTCTTTGAGAGACTCAACAGTATGATATGTGTTGTCAAGCTTTTCAACAAGTAATGCACTACCGATGCCTAAAAGTATACTGGTAACAAATCCCAAAATCAGACTACGCGGAACATCTGGAGATACGGGGATTTGAGGTTTAGTAGATGCTTGAATTAACTGCCAGGGAATTTGTGTTTGAGCGACCTCTATTTGCAAGTTCTGCCTCGTAGTGAGAAAGTTATTTAAACTCTCATTTGCTAACTGTAAACCTCGCTGTAAATTAGTGTATTGACGTGCCAAAATTGGCAATTGCTGAACTCTTTGGTGAAGTCGGCTTTCAACTTGAGCAAGTAATTGACTCTGAGATTCTAGCGTCTGAATTTCATTTGACACTTGAGCAAGTCTAATATTCCAAGTTCGCTGCGCTTCGTTGCGTAATAAAGGCAGTAATCTTTGCCGCTTCTCCTCTAAGTCTTGAATAGGAATGCTCTCCTCCTGGAAACGAGTTAATTCGTAAGCCGTTTGAACTTCCAATTGACGAATTTGGGCAATTAACTGTTGATACAAAGCTGTATCGTTGACTGCGACTTGTACTCCATCTCTTTGCTGTATGCTGTTCAAAGCAGAGCGAGCTCTTACTAACTGTTGGTTAATCGTGAGTCTCTGCTCAGATAAAGCATTGACTTGAGAAGCAATTTCCTTTGCTTTGGCGTCTGGATCAACAAAATCATACTGTTGGCGGAAGAGTTGTATTTGTCTCTGGATCTGCTCTACACGCTTTTGGATTGATGGTAGTTGCTTTTCAACAAATTGAATCCCCTGACGTAAATTGGTTTGCCGATTTTCCAAACTGTATTTCAAGTAAGCCCGAGCAAGTGTATTGAGTACGACTTGAGTCTTAGTGGGATCGTTGCTGTGATAACGAACTTCTATAATTTTTGTTTCAGCAAAACGAGTAATAGTCAGAGAATTTACCAATGAATCATAGTTAATATCTGGATAGTCAGCCTGTAACTCCTTAATAAGACTTGCCATTAGTACAGGACTTTTCAGAACCTGAATTTGAGATTCGTAATCCAAACCAGATTTATCTAATTTCCCTTCTATACTAGAGGTGAGCTTCGGCAAATTACTGTTATCAGTATTAACAGGTTCCGCTAAAATCCGAATTTTGGATTCATATACTGGTTTTTGCGAGAGCATTACAGCTACAGCCGTCACCATAATAGTGGTTGCTACCGCTATTATCATTAGCGATCGCCGCTTGATAATACCCAAGACTTGACGCACATCTCCATCATTATCTTGCCCTTCAAACTTAGGTAAAGGTTGACCTGCAAGCGTTGGAGTTAGATAAATTCTATTTCCGTTGTGACCATTCCCATTAGATGAGTTTTTTAAAGAAGTATCCATGCGTAGTAATAATGTTGGCTGAGTTGCTCAACCTAAAAAATATCAAACGCAGAGTGCGCTATAGTGAAGCTTTAACACAATACGCCTGAAAATTTTGGGGTGTTATGCTTTCAAGATTGCACCCAACGTAGGTTTTAAGTTTGATTTAGTTTGCTTACTGAAGAATTCAAGAGAATTCTGTGCGTCTGGCAGAGAATTCTTTTTAATTCTGCATCTTACTTAGCTTTTATGCTCAAGCTTTATATTAACCTTAATACTCTTCACAAGACTTCAGTAAATGTACGTATACACAAACAGTTGTTATCTTGGTTAAGGTGGAAAGACGATCTGGTAAACTTACGATATGGCAGTTATAAATCAATACAGTTTAATTAGCTGCCAGCTGCGAACATTTCCTCAACGCCTCAATTTGGCGCTTTATTCTCTCTGTAACCTCCTTAAAAAAGGGCTTGCTGTCGATAGGGATTGGAGTCTTGCAATTCATCCGAATCAGCAGGATTGCTATATAAATGCCTTCATTACGCTACTCCCTCTTTTAATCATTTTTATACATCAACTACAAAACTTTACTTAACTGTGTTATTGTCGCCAATTTTTTGGGCAGTCTAGTATCAGCCAAAAATGAGCAGCCAAAATTCTGAATTCAGCTTGAAAAACCATGACTTCAAGCACGCTATAAAACCCGCCCCTCCTGTAGGGGTAGGTTTTGCCAGATAATTTTAAAAAACAATAAAATTAATCGCTCAAAGAAAGCCCCTACTCCTGATAAATGACTTTTTGCTTGTTAAAAAAGCTTGACTGGCAGGCTATCAAGCTTACTCTGAATAGTGGCTTGATTTCCGCTCCTGCATGCACTACTCCCTTCCCGGTACAAGATTACCTATCTTCTTGATCTTATTTCTTGGCACTCTTGGCGCGGGCAGATGCTTCAAGTCGAGCCAGCGCCGTGCGGGGGTTCCCCCCG
>JAQYWP010000728.1 GCA_029379285.1 Rhizonema sp. PD38 | reverse complement strand
ATTCCATCGTACTTGCATTTTTTAACAAATCCTTATATGTTAAATTTCTAGTATATAGCCAGAAGACTATAATGTCAACACAAAATACAAATAATTCCGGAAAAAAGAGAACAAGAAATGAGCCTATTTTGCACGATGAACTAAAAACAAGTAGACATTTATTTTTAACGCCAACTGCTTGGGAAAAACTAAAAGCATCTGCTAAGAAACAAGAGACAAGCATAAGTGAGTTAGTAGAAGCATGGGCAAGAAATATTAAAGGCTAATAAATTAGCCATTCGTTTTTCCTCCGTGGTTTAAAAACACACAGCTTCCAAACGTTTCGATTTTACTGAGGTGAGCAATGCCCCAATAAGGTACGGGAATGCCATGTTCATCCCAGGAAGATCTGAGCTACCTAACCCACGCCAGTTCGCTCAACACGGTTGGTTCCCCTTTTGAAGGGGAGTTGGGGGTTAAGCCTCTCTTTTTGTAGGAGAGAGGTACTTTTGTACTGTACTCAAACGAGAACCGCGATAAAATCAATTTTCGTTAGCTTTTACGAATTCGCTCAAATCCAAAAATTTGGGTCCACCGTTACCAACAATTAATGGCAGTTTTCCATTCCATTTTTCTATTGCTTGCCTTTGTAGTAAATCAGGAGTCAAATTTTCACGCAAAAACTTTTGCGCCTCAGCGTCTCCTTTGGCTAAATTCACTCTAGCCTCAGCTTCTTTTAATGCCTTCAGCGCGATAAACTCTGCTCGTTTTGCTTCCTGTTCGGCAATCTGTTTCGTTTCTACCGCCTCGCCAAATCGTACTGAAAAGTGGATATGTACTAGGGAAATATCATCGACTGATACATGGTAGCTAGCTAGCCGTGTAGTCAATGCATCATCTACTCCTGCTTTCACTTCTCCCCGTTTGGTGATAATCTCTTCAGCAGTGTATTTTGCTATTACCGCCTTTAGGACTTCTTCAACTGCTGGGTTGATAATTCGCTCTGTCACATCTTTTTCGTTTCCAATTTGTTGAAAAATGGCATTTACTTCGTCTGGAATAACATGCCAATTGAGTGCTACATCAGTGAAAACATCTTGTAGATCCTTTGAGGATGCCTCAGCAGAAATTTCCTGTTTTTGCACACGGACGCTCAACTTTTGCACTGTATTGACTATGGGAATAACTACGTGAATTCCTTCTCCTAATATTTTGTCTTGCACTTTACCAAATTCCATTAACACGCCGCGTTCTCCAGCATTTACAATCACAAAAGGCGTGAGGAAGATAGTTATCAGACATAAAAGTGCGGTTAGTTTACTTGCATTGTTAAATCCTTTATTTTTTTTCATATATACAAAAGGAAAGCGCTGCTCGGTTACTTAGTATTAGTTTATAAGAAACTGCCATGCCGAAGTATCTGAAACAAATACTTGCGATCGCAATTGTCTTACTGTTGACTTTGGACTTTGCATCTGAGGTTCAAGCTGCAACTCAACGGCAGACTTGGGTGGAGAATGAAACCTACTAATACAACCATTCGTTTGCTCTTCAATTGCCGAACTGTACTAGTAAAAAAGATGACAATTATACCCTTCGCTTTTTACTGAGGGACAAATCACATCTTCAACAAAGATATATAGACCTTAGCAAGCTGTGGATTTTTGAGAAGGCACAGGGATATAGCGGTTCTCGTTTTTGTCACATCCCATACATACGCCCTCAAGAGCGCCCATGAGGGGCACCCCTCTCCTAAGCGCGTGTGTGAGGGGCTTTCTCTAGAGGGCGGTTCCTCATCATTAGAATCCTCTGCCCGAAAGAAGAGACTTAGAATTAAATTTGTACTTATTTATACAAACCTATTCATCAGTTACCTGTCCTCTCATAGACTTAAGTTGTGCGTGTTTACTTTTATGATCAAGACGTTTTTTTTGAGAACTGCGAGTTGGTTTAGTTGGTTTGCGTCTTCGGGGTACGACGACTGAGCTTTTAACAAGTTCTTGGAGTCGCCTCAACGCTTCCTCCCGGTTTTGTTCCTGGGTTCGGTGTTCTTGAGCTTTGATGACGACGACTCCTTCTTGAGTAATGCGCCGATCATTTAACTTTAATAGTTGTTCTTTGTAGCGATCAGGTAATGATGAAGCCCCAATGTTGAAGCGTAAGTGGATAGCGGTAGAAACCTTGTTGACGTTTTGACCACCAGCGCCTTGTGAGCGAATCGCACTAATTTCGATTTCGCTGTCAGGGATAATAACTGTGTTAGAAATTTGCAGCATAACTTGATTGTACATCAAAATAACTCCATCTTGGTACATGACCTTTTGGTATTATTGATACGTCTGTAACTTCAGCATGTAGTCCCAAGTACTGCTACTTGATCGCCTATAAACTGAGTTATGGTAGTATGCATTCAGCCGTTAGCCGTCAGCTACTGGTGATAATCTCACATCTAAAGATTTACATAAATCCGTTCATACTTGAGTGCTGATGACCGATAGTAACTTCAGTTTTGTTCGCGGAGCGTCTCCCCAGGGGAGAAGAAAAGTCTTCTTTCTTTGGGAAGAAGCTAACCCGAAGGCTGAATTTTTGTAAGTAAATAAATCTTGCGGAGCGGCTTTGAATGTCAACAACAACCCCTCGTTTGATTCTGGAAACTTTACTTCCACATTTAAAAGTGGCAGCAGCTTATGCCCATCAAATTCAATCTCGTCTTACTGCACTTCCTGACAAACAAAGCGGGGACAATTTTTTTGCTGCTGCTTTGACTGATGCGGATCTTGCCATTCAGAATTTGGTGGAAGTCGTACTAATAAGTACTTTTCCTCAAATTCGCTTTTATGGGGAAGAACATGAACAATCTCGCAATACTAAATATTTTCGTTCTATCGAACTAGGTGAACAAAATGATTACTTGGTGACGCTTGATCCGATTGACGGGACAAGATTTTATCTTGACGGACATTCTAATTATCAAATTATTCTGGGTGTGCTTAATACAGATGATTTTGAAGCAGTGATTGCTATCTCTCCTGCTCAAAACATTTATTTTTACGCATTAAGAGGTGAAGGGGCTTTTCAAGGGACTCTGGAGATGAACTTAGAAGATTGCACTCCACTACAAGTCACATCTGACAGCAAAACAATATTGTTGGGATTGGGAATGAGTGACTTGGCACCAGCACTAAAACAGCAATATCAAGTTATTGATATCGCATCTGATTACTCAAGTGACATTCAAATTACCAATCTTAACAGCATTTTGACAGGTCATCTTTGTGGAGCAATGATAAAATCTGGTAACTTTATTGACAGTGCAGCACTCGCTTTCTTAATGAAAGAAGCTGGTTGGATCGTCACAACTTTGGATGGATCTAAAGTCCCACCTTTGCATACTTGTAAAAACTACAAGCTACCGGGACTCATCGTGGCTACTCCAAGTGTATATCAACACCTGCTTGAAGCAGCCATGTCTTAGAATCGGGAATCATTATTATAAAATTTGGGATAAAAATCCAGTCAAATTCCTCAGCTTATTGCCTATTTTCTAAAACATCCATTTTATCTATGCTCCCCTCCCAAAAACTTGTCTTCAAACAACCTGTAATCCGGCGCAATCTTTGGTTTAACCGATTCATGGCAATTATTGCCTTGGTTAACTTATTTTTAGTCTTTTTTGACTTAAGCTATGTTCCTTGGCGTAATTTATATTTACGGGAGGTTCCTAGTTTAACTCAGTTGTATGACCCAATTAAAGGCATTGAAATTCATCGAGATACACAAAATTATATTAATACAGTATACCAATTAGTAGATCAGGTTTCAACTACAGGTTTACAGTCATCTGAAACACAAAACTTATTAACTCAATTGCAAACTCTCAGCGATGAGATGATTAAGGAGAATCCGTTTGCTGCAGCTAATAAAAGCGGGATTTTAGAAAAAATTAAAAATATAATGCGCGATCGCATGAGAATGGAATCAGCACATCAAGCTTTCAGAGCGTTTTGGAGTGAGGCGCATTTTGAGAGCGCGGGTTGGCAACCGAAAATTGATTTTTTTAAGACTCAAATTCAACCTTTGATTGAAACAAACTACTATCGCCGAATTGGAATAAACGGTAAATTCCTTAATCGTTTCTGGCAGATTGACTTACCATTTGTGATTTTATTTAGCTTAGAACTTCTGAGTAGAGCTTTTTTGAAGAGTCGCTCAGAGACTGGCTTAACTTGGCAGCAAGCAATAGTTCGACGTTGGTACGAGCTTCCCTTAATACTTCCGTTTTGGCGATTTTTGCGAGTCATTCCTGTGATCATTCGCCTCAACCAAGCTGATTTATTAAATCTCGATATTGCCCGTCAGGAGATTAACCGCGATGTTGTAGCTAATTTTGCCGAAGAAATCACAGAAATTGTCGCCATCCGGTTAATTACTCAACTTCAAGAGTCAATTCAGCAAGGCAAGATCTTAAATTGGTTCTTGCGACCACATACCCGCAAGTCTTATATTGATATCAATAATACTAATGAAATTAAGGCGATCGCTTCTCACCTTCTTCGCCTCACAGCCTATCATGTTGTCCCAAAAATTCAACCGGATATAGAAGCATTACTGCATCGTAGTATAAAAACTACCCTGAGTCAATCTCCGACTTATCAACGACTGCAAAATGTGCCTGGAGTCAATCAAATACCTGCTCAGTTGACAGACAAGTTAGTGACAGAGATGTCTCAAACAGCATATACCACGATGATAAGTTTATTAGAAGATTCTGAATTAGGAGCAATATCTAATCGTTTGATTGATAACTTTGGTACTGCTTTAGACGCAGAATTTCACAAGGAACAGAATATTAAGGAAATTAGTACTTTAATTATCGACCTTTTAGAAGAAATTAAAATTAACTACATCAAAGGAATTGTAGAA
>JAQYWP010000078.1 GCA_029379285.1 Rhizonema sp. PD38 | reverse complement strand
AATTTCAAGATACATCTACTTCGAGGCTTCCAGACATCCCGATCTCTTTAGGTGACACTACTAGGTGCGGAATGTAGGTTACATATCTAGGTTTATTTGCGCCTACCTACTTAGCTTCTCAAATTACTGCCCAAAGACGACAGTTTTTCTGCCATTTACGATGACTCTGTGTTCCAGATGATAACGCACGGCTCTGGTTAACACAAGGTTTTCCAGATGTTTGCCCTGCTCGATCATCTGTTCAGGGGTATACGCATGATTAACTCGTGTCGTTTCCTGTTCGATAATCGGTCCCTCATCTAAATCGCCAGTCACATAATGAGCTGTTGCCCCAATAATTTTCACGCCGTAGTCATGGGCAACGTGATATGGTTTTGCTCCTTTAAAACTAGGTAGAAATGAGTGATGGATGTTGATGCAGCGCCCGAAAAGTTTCCGACTGAGACTCTCGGAGAGAATTTGCATGTAACGGGCTAGGATTACCAGTTCAATGTTCCGGTTCTGAACCATTGACCAAATTAAGGCTTCCTGTTTATCTTTCGTCGCACTTGTTACTGGAAAATAATGAAAGGGGATTTGATAAAAGTCAGCCACGGGTTGCAGCTCGGGATGATTGGAAACGATACCCACAATATCCATCAGCAGACTTCCAGCCCGATGTTGGTTCAATAATGCCTGTAAGCAGTGATCGAACTTGGAGACAAGAATCAAAACAGGGGCGCGGCGATCAGCATCATGAATCTGCCAGTCCATACCAAATCTGCTAGCAACCGAAATAAACTTTTCCTGTAGCACTTTTAACATCTGTCCGGTTTCACTGGCAAAGACTGTACGCAGAAAAAATCGTCCCGTTTTGTGGTCAAAAAACTGTGCCGACTCTTGGATGTTACAGCTTTCTGCTGCCAGAAAACCTGAGACAGCAGCAACAATGCCAATGACATCTTCACAAGAAAGAGTCAGAATATAAACTGGATGTACCATGTTTTAAACCACTATTAGAATACGGGATATAAAAATATACATATAACAAACCGTGCTGGATTTGTAAAGATTGCGATGCCCTTGGCCGCAGCGGTATTGCCGTATCGCGCAGGATCTTCGGTAAGTCCAGGTCAATTGCAACTGGTGTGGTGGTAAAAACTTGTTCTACAGGTTTGCCGTCTGAAATTTGAGTTTTGTAGGACATACTCGATGCGATCACTACCCACGAACGCCCACTCGACTTTACGTGATAAACATGATACTGTGACTGATCAACGTAATAGATCTGGGCTGAAATAACTCTGAGGACTGGTGTATAACAGCTAAGGAAGCCCGTACTTATTCGAGTGAATTTCTTAGTGGATGCTCTTCTTGAGCAAAGAGAGCGCGACGCAGGTTAACCAGTCCCGATCTATTTAATCGTAACTCTTTTACTGTAGCACGCCCTGTTGGGGTCAAACCTACAATTAGCGTATAGTCATCATTCCACGCAAAATGTTCTTGCCAGGATTGTTGTCGGGGATGAAACAGCGACACAACCTGTTTAGTCGTGGGGTCTAAACCCTCCATTTTAGTGTGCTTGTGATTATTGCAGCCCTGACATGACAATGCCAAATTTTCCAGGGACGTCTCGCCGCCTTTATAACGAGGTACAATATGCTCCACTGAAAACGATTGAGTGGCAAATTTTACCTGAATATAGCAGTATTCACAACAGCCCTTCGCCCTTGCGACCACTATCCGGCGTTGCTGGGCACTAACTCTCTCCTCAGACACAAGCAGGCGGTTGAATGTTTAAATCTTGCATCACTTCTGTGAGCGATCGCTGACGCAACCGTGCCAACTCTGCTAGAGACTGAATGCGTTCTGCATCAAGTTGTTCAATCCGATCTGTAAGTTGAATTAGCTCTTCAAGCTCCGCATCGGTTATCGTCAGTGCCTGTCTTTTTGCAATCAGTTGGTTAAACCTGTCCTGAAGCTGATCGTCCAGGCCCTGGTTAATTTTCAAAAGTAATTGAGACTCTGATGATGATAGCCTGGGAGCCTCACGTTGGGCACGAAGCAGCAGTACCTGCGTCACAAATGCCTCAAATTCTTGCTCTTGCATTTGCTCAACGGCTTTCAAGAGTTGCTCTGCTGATACTTGCGCTTCAACTTGAATCACAGGCATAGATATCTCTTTCTAAGTTGGCGAGTCTTAACTATACAATAACGTACTTGGAGGGCGATCGCGCTAAAGAATGCGCTTTAATTTGATTGCGGAACTAGGTTGCAGTATGTTTGCCATGATTTGTCATATGTACTCCGATAACCCTTGTTACTAGTTTCGGATTAGTTGGAAACATCCTATATTTCACAATGTAGTTCGTGACTACGGTGCCCTACCGATTGGGTTAAATCGGATTAATCAACACCCCTACAATTGACAAAACAACCTCACAGTAAGCATTGTGGGGTTTTTCTTTATGGGAATGACAGCGTGAATGATTTCTTATTAGCCAGTGCGATCGCCACAACTTATAAATTGCTCAAAAGTGCTTGCAGCAAGCGTTATGGGAAAAGGGATTCTCGCGAGCTTGATTCTCGTAAGTAATCAAAGACCTGATAGCATAAGCTGTGAGGTTTTTGCTAATCAGAAGTAACATCTTAGAAAGTAATCTCCTGCTTTTAAATCAAGATGTCGTAGTATACTAAGGTTAACACATTTATATAACCCAAAACCCCTTACAGCTTATTTTGTAAGGGTTTTACTAATCAGAAGTAGATTTCTGATAACTCAAACATGAGATAATTTCACAGCTTATAAAAATAAGACTTACTCACTGTACAAATGAACTATCTTGTAAATTAACGAAAATACATCGTTTTGGGCTTTGACCATTCATTCTTTGATAAATGCCTGAAATCCATATCCCATATTTGGTTTTTCTTGTCTATCTGTAAGTCTTAATAATCACTAACAGTTCTGACAATGCCCATAAGACAGGATTTGCCCGAACCATCGGAACAACAAAAATCATTATAAACCTCGAAAACCGCGAAAATACCAGTTTCAGGAAATTTAAAAAAAATTTTGATAAGATTTTCGGGAAAAGGAGAAAAAATTAACTTAGAGATATGAAGAGGAGTCAGGAGTCAGAATACATCCGACCTCTCGCAGCGACAAACTACTCGCATCTTTTTGGGCAACCATTTATACCAATTCCAAATTCAAAATTAACAAAGCCAGATTTAGTCTGAGTTTCAGGGTTTGTCTATGTTGGTTAATTTTGGAGAATTGGTATTATGAGCGATCGCATTTACAAAAGAAAAGATCGCCCTTGTGAAAGAGCGATCAATGATTAATTAAGAGCATTTAGCCAGTAGTTTTGAGCCAATAGCTAATAAAGGTTTTAGGTGTAGCTGTTGTAGTATACAAGTGCTTAGAATTACAATCAATTTAAGGGGTTATAAGTCTCGTTAGCTAATTGCTAAATGCTATTAGCTAATAGCTTCCCTACATTAATATTGTTTAAGTTGGATGTCAATTACAAATATTACAAAACTATCCAGACAAAAACCCTAACTCGAAGTCTTCAGGAGATAATTACAATGGAAAATCAGATTGGATTTGTTCTGAAAGTATTTTTGTTCTCGGCTCTTATTTCATTCTTAATTAAGTACACAGGGCCAAACCTGTCTATTCCAGCAACCGCGACGAATGCTCTGATTATAATTTTGTTACCAACTATAGTCTTAGGTAGTGTTTTACTGTATAAAAAGTTAAATGACAACTCCGCACACTGACCTGAGAGAGCACAGTGTGAGCTTCTTAACCCATTAGCAGCACTAAAAGTCTCTAGAATTGCTTATTGCTTTTTATTCAAGCTTTTTTAATTTTTAATTCTGCGCTCCTTGTACTAGGCGGAAGTTACGAAAATCAGCTAACCTGCATTAAGAGAAAATAGCCGCTCAGCAAGAGCCGGGAGTCAGGGATTGAGTTTAGGTCAATCGATCGGTTTAATCGTCATCATTCTTTCCATGTACATCCTGTGGCAAATTCGGGAAGTACTTTTACTGATATTTGCTGCAGTTGTCTTAGCCACGACTTTAAATCGTTTGGCTCGACAGTTCCAACGTTTGGGTTTGAAGCGCGGATTAGCGATTATCCTGTCGGTACTCGTGTTTATAGCAGTCATTGTGGGTTTTTTCTGGCTGATTGTTCCGCCTTTTGCCGCTCAGTCCCAAGAACTCACTTATCGCGTTCCCAAAGGGTTAGAGCGCTTGAACGGTTGGCTTGATCAGTTAGAAGCTCGTATCCCTTCTCAGCTTTCTCCCTATGTACCCGATATCAATAGTCTCAGCAAACAAGCACAACCTTTAATCAATCGTGCTGTTGGCACATCTTTCGCCTTTTTCTCCAGTTCCTTAGAAGTTGTCCTCAAGATTCTGCTGGTATTTGTTTTGACGGGGATGTTACTAACTAACCCCCAGAATTATCGTCAGGTATTTATACGCCTGTTTCCCTCCTTTTATCGACGCCGGGTGGATGGAATATTAAATCAATGTGAGGTGTCATTGGAGGGATGGATTACAGGTGCTCTGATTGCAATGGGTTTTGTGGGAACGATGAGTTTAGTCGGTTTGTCAATTTTGCAGGTTCAATCAGCATTAGCTTTAGGGATTTTAGCGGGATTTATGAACTTGATTCCCAACGTAGGGCCGACAATTAGCGTTGTACCAGCAATGGCGATCGCACTTTTGGATGCTCCTTGGAAATCTCTTGCTGTTTTCGCACTTTACTTTGTCATTCAACAAACAGAAGGAAATTTGGTTACGCCAGTTGTCATGGCGCATCAAGTCTCACTTCTTCCAGCGATCTCCTTAATCGCTCAGTTATTTTTCTTCACATTCTTTGGTTTTTTGGGATTGCTCTTAGCTCTGCCCCTTACTGTTGTAGCTAAGATTTGGTTGCAAGAAGTCTTGATTAAAGATATTTTGGATCGATGGGATAATCATTCAAAAATACAGAATGAATTGATTGTCGTTTCGGAGTCACAACTAGAATCTATGGAAAATTCAGCAATTGGTGAGCAGCAAACCACGGATGATGTTGTGAGAAATAATGATTAAGTAAGTTGATGTGAGTAAACATAAATTTTTCTTGTACCTGTTAATTATTTGTGTGTCGTGGGTTAATCTCATCACTTGTCATTACAAACGAACAATCTTGTCAAACCCGGACGTACTAGGTTTCACAGCAAACCAAAATTTCTTGACATATTTAGGTTTGATTGGCTCAAGCCACTTAGTTTAAGTATTGAATATTTCTTATGCGTATAATTGCGGAAATTAATGAAAAAATAAGTAGCAAACGTGCGGTGGTATTGACTGCTGAAGAGTTAAAAGCAAGAGTTGCAGAAAATGGTGTTAGTAAAACTGCTAAAGAAGTTGATGTTGTCACCACGGGGACTTTTGAGCCGATGGAATCAAGTGGTGCAATGATTAACCTGGGGCATACTGACCCACCGATTAAAATTCGTCGCTGTTTGTTGGATGGTGTGCCGACATACTCTGGTTTTGGAGCAGTAGACTTATACTTAGGCGCTAGTTGTGCAATGGAAGAAGCGGACGGAGAAGAAGTTCGGGAACGTGGTGGTGGTCATGTGATCGAAGATTTGATAGCAGGCAAACCTGTACAAGTAAAAGCGCAAGGACAAGTTACAGATTGTTACCCAAGAGCAACTTTTGAAACAACAATCACTCGTGAAACCATCAATCAATTTTATTTGTTCAATCCGCGCAATCTTTATCAAAATTTTATCGTGGGAGTGAATGGAGGCGATCGCCAGCTATTTACATACCTCGGTCCGTTACAACCTCGTTTGGGTAATGCTGTATACTCAAACCCAGGTGCCATGTCTCCTTTACTGAACGACCCCGATTTGCAACTCGTTGGCATTGGGACACGGATATTCTTAGGTGGCGGTATAGGCTATGTATCATGGGAAGGCACGCAGCACTTTCCGTTACAAAAACGTCTACCCAATCGTACACCTGTTGGTCCGGCAGCGACTTTAGCTTTAATTGGTGATGCGAAGCAAATGAATGCTCGTTGGGTACGTGGTTGTTACTTTAAAAATTATGGTCCTTCTTTAATGTTGGGAGTAGGCGTACCACTCCCGGTATTAAATGAAGAAGTTGTCGCCAGATGTGCAGTTTCTGACAAAGACTTAGTAGCGCCAATAGTGGACTTTTCCATTCCCCGACGTGTCCGTCCTACCTTTGGTTTAGTGAGTTACGCCCAACTGAAATCTGGGCGTATCACTATTGAGGGCAAAACAGTACGTGTCGCACCTCTTGCTAGTATGTTTCTCTCTCGGCAAGTTGCTCTTGAGTTGAAACAGTGGATTGAGGCTGGAGATTTTACCTTAACTGAGCCTGTTGCACAACTTCCCACAGAGCGGTCTTTTCTTCCTCAAGATCGCTGGACGGAGTTTTGATACTAATTCCTTCCCCTTAAGTAGAAAAAACAGTACTCAACATTACTCATGTGGTGGCTTTTGGCGTTTGACGGGTTTAGGCGTCGGTTCTTTAGGTATAGGTCGTGGTGCGGATGAGGAATCGCCTGTTTTGCGTATCGGTCGTGGTGTTTCTCCACTCCTTCTGGGGGGGAATGGTTTTCGACCAGTAGGAGGACGACGCCCTCCCAGTCCTCCTTTTCTCTGAAATGGTCTGTGTTTTTTGGGTAAGTCGGCGATCGCCTCACCCCGTTGGATCAGCAATTCATCAGCTTCCCGGTGGACTTGAAAGTCCCAGAATTTCCCAACTGCTTTAGTATCCAATTTACCTTTAAGTTTTAACTTAAAGTACTTGGGTTTTTCTGATTCTTTGCGAGCTGCTTGCTTGATTTTGACAACCAGGTTCTCAGACTCAAAAGATTGGTAAACAACTTCGCCACGAACAGAAAAACCTCCATCCGGAATGTCTGATGAGGGTGTCAGAACATCTGACGAACTATTGTTATCAGATATTTCTAACTCTTTTTCTTTTGAAGCCAAATCTTGTTCGTCTTCAGCTGTTTGTTTAGCCAAGTTTTCTGGCTCCCAAACTCCCACAATTTGGATGTGTAGTTTGTCATTTTCCTGCCGAGTTCGTGGATAAACGACCCACAGATGTTCTTTTTCTAAATCCAAGTGATTCTTAACTAAACTCATAATCCGACCTAAGAGGACAGCGTCAAGTTGTACGCCATCTGGGGTCAGGATTTCACCTTGTGTAAATTGTTCGCTACTGGCAATATAGCGACCTCGGATTAAGCCGATCGCACGGTACTGCATTGGTTCACTGGGAGGCGGAATCGGTTGCTGCCGATTTACGAAGTTCTCATCAGTGGCAGTTTCGCTTGGGGTAACGGGCGAATTCTCTTTTTCAGAGGTAGAGGCTGGAATCTGCATATCAGCAGTAGCCTCTGTGCTAGTTTGAGCCTCTTTTGAGGCAGAATGATTAGACGATTCAGACGACGACATTAGGTCGGAATTCATAGAAACTCCTTGCGGCGGAGACACATCCCATTGTGGGATTTTACGAACGCAACTGGAAAGAGCGTTTGTGCGAAAGAGTGAAAGTATATTTCCTTTCAATTCAGTCATCCCACATCGCCCAGCGTAAACTAAATACACAAAATTTCGCATATACACATTAGATGTGTAATTTAGCGCCTTTGCACTAGTTTCGGAAGCATACCATAGCTACAATTTAAACAGTTCCTCCTAAAGTCATCACTTATTTGCAGCAAAACAATTGCCATTTGTTATAAAATTCACAAACAATTGACAGGATTCCGCAAACTTTTTCAAAATTTTAGCTTTATTAAGAAGGAAGTAGACGTAGGGGCGGGTTTTACAGGAGATCGTGTTTACTTACATGTTATCTAAATTAAACCCGCCTGTACAGGAGAAGCTGAGTTAGAATGACCTGAAGATTACGCAGAGGGAATGTCAAAAAGCAAAAATTTTACGACTCTCTCACGTCGAAATCACGCGGAGTTATCCTGCAAGCCTGCTGGCTCCTCCTGACTCCTAAGTTCTTCCTTGGTGAAAGACAATGTTATTAGAGTTAAGGAAATTCTTGTGTATCAAACGCGCAATCGGTGGGTAGTTCAAGTCGTAATGGTGCTGGCAGTTCTTGGTTTTATCGGAATTTCGATCGCTCCTCTAATAGGTGCATACAATAAACCAACTTCAGAGAAAAAATTAGCAAGGGAATCAAAACTGGAAGACGAAGCACGAGGTTTAGATCTAGTTTTGCAGCGAGAACCAAATAATCAAGCTGCTCTCAAAAGTCTGTTAGAAGCACGGTTGCTACTATACAGGCAAGGGAAAGCTAACATCAAGGAAGTCATTGAACCTTTAGAAAAGCTTGCTAAACTCAACCCAGAAAAGACAGAATATACGGTGCTCCTTGCCCAAGCAAAGTTGGGTGCTGGTGATAAGGAAGGCGCTGCTGCTGCTTACCGCTCGGTTCTACAGACAAAACCAGGGGACATAAAGGCTCTGCAAGGAATGGTCGCTCTTCTGCTCAATCAAAAACGTCCCGAAGCAGCAATAGGCTTATTGCAGGAGACTCTTTCTACTACCGCGCCTAAAGCAAATAAGATTCAGCCAGGAAGTGTAGACACAACTGCAGTACAAGTGATGCTGGGCAATGTTTATGCCTCTCAAAAACGCAACGCTCAAGCAGTTGAAATCTATGACGAGGCAATTAAGAAAGATCAACAGGATTTTCGTCCTGTTTTAGCGAAGGCCATGCTTCTGAAGACACAGAGCAAAATTGATGAAGCAAAACCTTTGTTTACTAAAGCTGGAGCTTTAGCACCAGCTAATTACAAAGACCAAATCAACCAACTCTCAACTGGAGCGCCCACTCCAACTTTGAATACGACTCCTAAACAATAAAGAAGTAGGGGCGGGTTTAATGAGAGAGGAAGGAGTGAGTAAACGTAACGTCAAGTTAAACCCGCCCCTACAACAACCACCAACTAACAACTGACAAAACTTAATACTTCCTCTCTTGTGGCTGGAACATGGAAATATTTACTGGGCGATACTGGATATCAATTCCTGAGCGGGGGGAATAGTAAGCCATTGTATGTCTGAGGAATTTGTCATCGTCTCGCTGAGGATAATCTTCGCGGAAGTGAGCGCCGCGACTTTCCTGGCGATTTAGAGCTGACGCTAAAATTAGATTTCCCACAACCATTAAGCTTTGTAGCTCCAAAGCTTCCACTATTTCTGTATTCCAACAATCTCCTTTGTCGTCTAAGTAGATCTGCGAGTATTGCTGTTGTAATGATTGTAGTTGTCGGAGACCTTCACGCATTAATTCCTCAGTGCGGAAAACGCCACAGTATTGAGTCATACAATCCTGAAAAGCTTGACGAACTTCGTTGATGCGGTACTGTCCAGGCTGTTCTAGCAGAGCTTGAATCTGTTGCTGAGCTTCGGTAACGTAGCGCTGTTCGTCTATAAGTGGTTGCTTGACTTTTTGAACAAACTGTGCAATTGAAGCCCCTGTTTTGCGTCCATAAACAACACATTCCAAAAGGGAATTACTACCAAGACGATTTGCGCCATGTACGGAAACACAAGCAGTTTCGCCCGCAGCAAAGAAGCCATCAACCAAACCCTCACCACTACTGCGGACTTGACCATCAGTATTAACTGGGATACCGCCCATGCAGTAGTGAATAGTGGGGCGTACAGGCATCGGCTGAATTACGGCGTCAACGCCTACGAGTCGATGTGCCTCCTCCCAGCAAAAAGGGATACGGCTCATAATCTTTTCTTTACCCATGTGCCGGAGGTCAAGGTAGACAAAAGGACCACCAGCACTGCCATCGGGATGAATACCGCGACCAGCGCGAATTTCGTAGGCGGTCGCTCGTGAGGTAATATCACGCGGAGCAAGTTCCATACGACTGGGAGCGTACCTCTCCATAAAGCGCTCTCCCTCACTATTGATCAGATATGCTCCTTCCCCACGTACTGCTTCTGAAATCAGCACTCCCACTGGGTACAAACCAGTGGGATGAAATTGGACAAATTCCATATCTTCTAAAGGCAATCCGGCGAGGGCAGTCATTGCCAGACCATCACCAGTGGAAGCATAGTCATTCGATGTAGTATTATATACTCTACCGTAACCACCAGTAGCAAACATGACGGCTTTAGCTCGCAGCACCTCTATTTGCCCGTCCAAGATATGGTACATGACCACTCCTTTCGCCTGACCTTCTTCCAAAATCAAGCGCATCACGTACCATTCTTGATAAATATGAACACCGTAACGCTTGAGGTTATTCACCAATTCGTGCAAAATTGCATGACCAGTTTTATCAGCAGCATAGCAAGTGCGATTGTGGGAATGTCCGCCAAAAGCACGTTGGGCAATGCGACCATCAGTGAGGCGCGAGAACAAAACGCCCATGTGTTCCAAGTCGATCACCACGTCTGGAGCTTCACGAGTAAGAATTTCCACAGCATCTTGATCTGCCAAATAGTCGGAACCCTTCACAGTATCAAAAGCGTGTGCCTCCCAACTATCAGTGGAATCCACATTTTTTAGAGACGCGGCGATACCACCTTGGGCAGCAACCGAGTGAGAACGAATTGGATGAGTTTTGGCAACCACAGCCACATTCAAGCTCGGATCGGTTCTGGATATTTCCACCGCAGCGCGACACCCAGCCAATCCACCCCCGATAATAATCACATCATGTTCAAGCATAATTAATACAAAAAAGAAGACAGCTGTTTTTCTATACTGACTCAATAAAAGGGAATGGGGAACTCTTAACCCCCAAAGGAGTAGAGATTAAGCTTGTTCAAATTTGCAACATATCTTCTCCACGGTCGTCATCTGCGCCCTCCCAACCCTGCTCCTGATAAAAAAATTCCCTGTCAACAGACAGGGAGGCGGGTTAATTTTAGATTCTAAAATGAGGAGTTAGAGAAAAGTGGAGTGACTCCCTTGCCTCGTAACTTTCTATTCAACTGGTTGCTTCTACAGGTTGTTGCTGGGAAATATTACCGGGTATCGGTTCCATTTTTGTTCCTGGTTCTACAGAAGATAACTCAATGTGATTTAATAAGGTAGTAACAAAGGCAAAAAGTAAGAAAGGCAGTGATAGCAAAACCACAAGTCCAACCGTAGCTAAAGCATAAACTGGTCTTTTTGCACCCATTAGGGCCATAGCTGATGCCAAACTTATGGTAATGGCAATCAACCAAACAATGATTTGACCGTAGATATCTCCAAAGGTAAGCGTACAGACAAACCGATACTTTTGAATGTTATTGATCATAAATTTAGCCTCTAGCATCTCCTTAGTTTCTACGTTATGTCATTGTTCCGGTTCTAGACAATTTCTAAATATTTTTGAAATAATTGTAATATGACTTCATAATATGCATCCTTTTTTTTCCACTTAATCTGTCATTAGATATATTTTATTGCTTGATGAGATAAGAATTGTTTTACAATTTCAATTTGAAAAATGTCTGGTGAGTTATTGGAGTGGAACGCACCGTCCTGAAGAGATGCTTGGAAGTGAAAGAATTTCTGGAATTTGTCTTACATTACTATTTATTGTATTATTTTTTCAGATTGCTAGAACCTTGTGTAACATTGTAATCTAAGGAAGATTCTCAAAGAATAGGAGAAAAATATAGCACAAGGTTTGTTAGTTACGATAAAAAAGAATTTTAGAAATCAGACTTTGCGATCGCTCTTACTCTAGCTTTTTAATTTTCATCTGTAAGTCCAAGACCTCAACGCTAACAATTGTTTCTAAGTTTGCTAGTCGTTGTTGTAATAGTTCGATATTAAAATTAATTGTTTAACTTCCTTAGGACTGAAAAAATATCTATGACAACTGTATCCTACATTTTTTTAGCAGGCGCAAGTCGCGGTGTGGGTCGAGAAATCGCCAAATGCTTAACACAACAACAACTAAAGGGAGAAGCGCTCTTAAGAACAGAAGCAGCTCGTGCTGAAATAGACGCAATGGGTATGAAAGTAGTGAAGGGAGATGCCTTAAATGTGGAAGATGTAGAACGCGCCATGCTGGCAGGTGAACCGATCCACACTGTTATCAGTACAATAGGCGGTTTACCCTCCGATGGACAGAGAGCAGATTATTTAGGTAATAAAAATCTCATTGATGCCGCACTCAAAGCAGGAGCGCAAAAGTTTATTCTTGTTTCTTCCATTGGCAGTGGAAATAGTGCTGTTGCTTTACCTCCGCAAGCCCTTCAAACATTAGGACCAGTTTTAGTAGAAAAAGAAAAAGCTGAAAAGTATTTGATAGAAAGTGGACTCACTTACACTATTATTCGTCCCGGTGGACTTAAGTCTGAACCTGCTACTGGAAATGGAATTTTGACAGAAGATCCGCGCATAGCGGGTAGTATTCATCGCGCGGATGTGGCTCAGTTAGTTTGCCGTTGTTTAAATTCTGACCGTGCCAACAACAAAATCTTATCAGCAGTAGACCGAAATATGTTCTACGGACAGCCAGAATTTGAGGAGTTACTTTTAGCTTAGTAATACCTACCTCACAATCCAGAAATTTGGCAAAACAGAGTTCTTTTTCTTGGTCCATCTAACTCAAAAAACAACACAGATTGATAAGTCCCTAAAGCTAACTTTCTTTCTACAATAGGAATCACCTCACTTGTACTTAGCGTCATTGCCATCAAGTGAGAGTGAGCATTTATTGGTTCATCTAGTGGCACATCCCGTAAATGCAAGTCATTATGTAAGTAGTTAGCTGAGTCTGGTGCCAATTTCCTCAAAAATACTTTCACATCTTCTAATAATCTCTCTTCGTTTTCATTGATAGCTAGTGCTGTTGTTGTATGTCGAGAAAAAACTAAAACTTGACCGTTTTTAATTGATGTTGATAATATCAAATCTTGAATTTGATGCGTAATGTTATGGATATTAATTCCTGGAAATGTTTCTATTTCGAGGATTTTATTAATAATTTGCATCTGGTGAATACTTAAAAATGGTATCTTTACAGTAATAATACGGCAACGGAACTGGCGGAACCCTTTTGTCTCAAAAGTTTCTCCCGACAATGGTAGATAGGAAAAGAGTATAGAAGTGCTTTTTCACCACGTAGGACAACTAGTAGGAATACTCTCGGGGGTAGCGAAGGGCGCTTTTGAGATGAGCGTGACTTCGCCTTTACCGTTAAACACCCAGCCAGTTGCAGGCACAATTGCTATAGGTTGTGGTTTGGGTTTAGCCGCGTGTATCTTGCTTTGATGTTGTTGTACTGTGGTCACTGGTAAGCGAGTGTCTGTCCAAACTATATCACTGGTTAGGGGTTCATCGGGGCCTTGTGGTAAGCCGCCACGTCCAGTGATGGTAAAGCTACTACGACCGACTATTTCATTAAAGGCAGCACAGCTAGAGGAAACTAGCCTTGGAGCAACTTCGGTAACTGTGGGTAGTGTAACTAAACCACGACTGGGGTCTATATCTGGAGTGTTAAATTGTATACTTCCTTGCACCCCAGTTTGAGAACTGGCAGTGATATCACTTAGAGAAGTTTGGTGGGGACGAGATTCAATGCCATAAATGCCTTGTGCTGTAATGTCAATTTTACCTCCAGAGCCAGCGAAGGCATTGGCGGTGATGTCGCTATTTTCACTAAGGATAGCAACAATGAAACCATTAGGAGTATTAATCGTAATATTACCGCCTTTACCTGCTCCTTGGGCAAGACCAGCCGTGGCAGAAATATTACCACTGCGCCGCAACAGTAGTAGATTAGTGTTCAGGGTGATGTCGCCGCCATCAGTTGCAGAAGATTCGGCATTAATCGTACCTTTGTCTGCGACACTGAGACGCGGGGAATTGACGATGAGACTTTATGTAAAGTAATCTCTGACACATAAGTTGTTCTAATGCCGTATAACTTGATAAAGATAGTTCCTCCACAACAACTATTGCTTATGCGCCCTTTGGCAGGTAGAGTATTTAAATTTGTAGGTTCTGAGCTAGGAATACTAGCAGAACATTGTCTGGATAACTGATTCCATGTCCTACATCTAAAATAATTAGTTCAGGAGAGTCCATCATCTTCATCTGGTTTAGGTGCTAATTCAAATTTTTCAAAATATAGGTCATCAGATTTTTCTGCTCCTATGTTTACGTAAGCAAATAAACGGATATTTGGTTTTAATACACCTCTAATATTGTCTGTCATCAGAGAAGCTGGAAAACGGACAGCCTTATGGGGATTCCAAGCTGGAACAAACGCATCTACAACTGGTTCCTGAGATTCTTCATCAATATGAATAATCCTAATTATCGTTCTACGAAGTTTTCTAGTACTCGGTATTTTCCCAGAAAGTTCTAAGGTACAATCTTCTATTTCCTTAGCAATGCTTGTAGCATCAGCTTCCTCTCTAATCATCTGAAATAATAATCGAGCCACCTATGGGACTAGTTCTGATAAGTTCTACAGTGCATTCAGTAGCGTCAGCATCATAAGAATTCTTAACCAATTCGATGATTCCTTTATCTGGATTTGGAACGAGTTCTTCTCCTAGCCTTTGCAGAATTTTTGGTGAAAACTTAAAATGCATCATTATTTAGCTGCAATCTCAATAGTTTTTACTTGATTAATAGCGGTTCTCTTTTGAGTCACCGCTCTATGTCACGGTTATGGGCTTAATATTTTCCAGGCAATGGTATTATGGGACAAACTAACACGTTACTAATAGCAACGAGTCAGATTGTAATTTTTATTATAATTAATACAACACTTGTCAGTTGTAGCTCTATAGCTAGAGAGATTAGGAAAGGCTTGGCTGAGGAAGTTAGTGAGGGAGCAACTAAGCTTGTTATACAGGGTAAGCGCATCTAAAAATGTAGCTAGTTGTACAGACGTTTAAGAAGAATGAT
>JAQYWP010000727.1 GCA_029379285.1 Rhizonema sp. PD38 | reverse complement strand
TAACTGTAAAAACCAAAAAGATTGATAATAAAAATTTACGAATAAAGCTGATTACTCATTGTTTGCTGTAAGTTTTATCAGAGGAAAATTGGAGAATAGACAGAAATATGGCTAAGCAAAAGCACCACACAGAATTAAACATTAATTTGAGTGATCCCCAGTATTATTTCAATCGGGATTTGAGTTGGCTAGAGTTCAATAATCGGGTGCTACATGAAGCGCTAGATTCCCGAACACCGTTTTTGGAACGTCTGAAGTTTATGGCAATTTTTAGCTCCAACCTAGATGAATTCTTCATGGTACGAGTTTCAACTCTGAAGGAACAGGTAGAAGCACAACTCAGCCAATTAACGCCAGATGGACGCACACCTCAGGAACAGTTAGATGCAATTAGCCAAAGCCTCCGCGAAATCGTGAAGCTTCAGCATCGTCACTTTGAGCAAGAACTACGTCCCAAGTTAGCTGAATACGGCATTGGCATTCTCAATTACAGTGACATTACTCAAGAAGGAAGATCATATCTACAACACTACTTTGAAGAGCGTGTTTTTCCTGTCCTCACGCCCTTAGCAGTTGATACGGGGCATCCATTTCCCTTAATTTCTAACCAAAGTCTCAATTTGGCAGTGGTTGTCAAAGATCTTACGACTATGGTCGAACGTTTTGCTAGGGTAAAAGTGCCCAGCATTTTACCTCGATTTATTACCTTTCCAAAAGAGTTGCAGCATAACGAGCAGCTTGGGGTTTGGACTGGCGTACCTTTAGAACAAGTCATTGCTCATAATCTAGAGTTGTTATTCCACGGGATGAAAATTCAAGAGTATTACTTCTTCCGAATTAATCGGGATGCCGATTTCCCAGTGCAGGAGGATGAAGGAAATGACTTATTGCTGGCGATCCAACAGGAAATCCGCAAACGTCGTCTCGATGGTTTTGTGGTGCGGTTGGAAATTCAAGCCTCTGCTCCTGACGCAATTGTCGAAATGCTGAAGGATGAACTGAAGTTGACAGAAGCAGATGTCTATCGAGTGGAGGGGTTACTAAATTTACAAGATTTAATGTCTTTAATGGCATTACCGCTTCCCGAACTAAAAGATCGACCATGGACTGCTGTAATGCATCCTCGCCTGAAATTAATCAACGAACTTGGCAGCCAGACTACATCACCGCATGTGGACGATGTAAAAGATTTTTTCTCGGTAATTCGTACTCAGGACTTAATAGTACATCATCCTTACATATCCTTCACGGCATCTGTCCAGCAGTTTATTATTCAAGCTGCCGCCGATCCAGATGTATTGACAATAAAAATGACGCTGTACCGTACCTCTTTTGACTCACCTATTGTCACAGCTTTGATGGCAGCAGCAGAAAATGGTAAGCAAGTCGTTGCTTTGGTGGAACTTAAAGCCCGCTTTGATGAGCAAAACAATATTAACTGGGCACGCAAGTTGGAAAACGCCGGTGTTCATGTGGTGTACGGCGTCGTCGGATTAAAAACTCATACAAAAATTGTTTTGGTGGTACGTCAAGAAGGCGATCGCATTCGTCGCTACGTCCACATTGGCACGGGTAACTACAATCCAAAAACTGCCAGACTTTACACTGACTTGGGATTATTGAGTTGCCGAGAAGACTTGGGATATGACTTAACAGATTTGTTTAACTACTTGACAGGGTTTTCCCGACAGCACTCTTACCGCCAACTGTTAGTAGCTCCGGTAAATCTACGCGAGCGCATGATTTCCTTAATTCAGGGTGAGACGGAAAACGCACAAAAAGGCAAATCCGCTCGGATTATTGCCAAGATGAATTCATTGGTTGATCCCCAAATCATTCAAACTCTCTACGCAGCTTCTCAAGCTGGGGTAAAAATTGACCTAATTATACGCGGTATTTGCTGTCTACGCCCTGGAGTCAAAGGAGTAAGTGAGAACGTTCAAGTCATCAGCATTATTGGGCGTTACCTGGAACACTCCCGCATCTTTTACTTTAACAATAACGGACATGAGGAAGTATTCATCGGCAGTGCTGACTGGATGCCTCGTAACTTGGATAAACGTGTGGAAGCAATCACTCCTATAGCAGATCCAAGTCTAGTCAAATACTTGAAAGACATCTTAGATATTATGTTGACAGATAACCGTCAAGCATGGGATCTGCAATCAGATGGTAGCTACGTCCAACGCCGTCCCGAATCGGACGTAGAACGCAGTTCCCAAAATATTTTGATGGAGATGGCTCTGGCTGGGAATGTGTAATGGTTAACAATTATCTATTTCCAAGTCTCAATTGCCTCCTCATCACCCAAGAGAGAAATCATTTTCTTCATCTGTACTCTTAGCCGGATCTTCTAAAGGGCGAGCTTGCTGTAATTTGTCCAAAAGTGTCAGCACCTTACTACCACGTTCTATGGAATGATCTTCAACAAACACCACCTCTGGTGTGCGGCGCAAGCTCATCCTAGCCCCCAGTTCGCTGCGGACATAACGTGTTGCCGACTTTAAGCCTGCCATTGTTTGTGCCTGTGCTTCTTGTGTCCCATAGATGCTGACATAGATCTTGGCATGTTGCAGATCACCAGAAACATCTACATCAGTCACACTGACCATTCCACTACCGACACGATCATCCTTAATACCGTGAAGTAGCATTTGGCTAACTTCCCGTTTTATTAGCTCAGCAACGCGGGAAACGCGGCGACTTGTAGCCATAAAAGTTTCGCCTCCTCACAGGATTGTACTTTACAAATATATCCAACTTGAAAGTAGGGAGGAGGGAAATTCGGGAAGCAATTTCCTTCATTTCCCTTATCTCTATACCTTTCAGTTTCTTCCGCCAGTCTAAATTGTACTGAAGCCAAGCATTGCACGTAAGGTTAGAGAAACGAAGACGATAATGCCGACAAATAAGCTCGATATAGCGATTAAGGTGACTGGGCGTTTAAAAAGCGGTGCTAATGGTGCAAATATGTTCAACAACAAACCTAAAAGGACAGTAATTAAGTAGCGAGGGTAGCGAAAGACGTTATCCCAAAATCCATCAAACATTTGATTTTAAGCTGCCTTGTGATAAACTATGCGTTTTCTTAATTTACGTGTTTATTCTAATTGTAATACAAGTAAGTCGTTACAAATCAACGTAATTATACATTATCGTCGTTTGTCATTTGTCAACTGTCATTGGTAAGACTTTTATAAGTATTTACGTTTCAAAACCTATTTATGTTTATTTTCAACCGCACACTTATAGTCAGCTTAACTGATTGATAAAAGTAGTGTTGGGAAGAATATGGTGATTACAGAAAAATAAAACCAGGAACTTATAATCCCTGGTTTATATCTTCAATCTTTCAAAAACGAAGTCATAATAATGGACAATCATCTATAGGTAATATTTTTACAAACGGGATAAAGCTTAAAAAAGTTTAGCAATCTTATCTTAATAAAGGAAGATACTGTAGCTCTAACCTGCCTGAATTTCAGTGTTACCGTTACGGATAGCCCAGGCCATTTCTAACAATTGAGTCCAGCGCTTTTGTAACTGTTTGGGAGTACATTTGAGTGCTTTGGCGATCGCTTGATCATTATGCTTTGCTCCTTTTAGTTGCAAAATTTGCTGCTGTTGTTCTGAGAGTTGACTCAAAAAGCTTTCCCACTGTTGAGAGGACAATCCTAACTTTTGCTCAATACCTGCACCCAACCATTGATGGACTAACTGCCAGTGGTGAGTACGGGAAAATTTTTCCACATGGTATTTAAAACGCTGTTGTAGGTAGTCACGCTGACGGCTGGTTATTCCGAGAATAGAGTCAATTTCTGGCGCTGAGAGATCTTGAAGTTTTAATGTCAAGTAATCCACACAGTCATGTTGCCCTTGATCGTCAAGGTATTTTGTTAATTCTGCGATTACGCGATCGCGTTCCGAATCTTCAGATGGATCAAAGTTAGATTTTGCAATCATTTGTGATCGCACCTGTTGTACAGCCGAGCTACGCTGATAAGATTCTGCATCTTCTGTCTTGGCAGATTCAATCGCCTTTTCAATATCAAGGATGGTTTCTTGAGGTTGACGGCGAGCAAAACCTTGAGCACGTAGTATAATTAGCTGCTGACTTGTAGCACTAGCTAAATTAATCCGGCGCTTGGCATACTGTTCAGTAAAAGCTATGTATTCTGCAAGTTCCAACTGAGTGCGTGGGCTATAATCTTCTGCCAATTCGTTTTCCCGCCGGAAAGCCTTGATAGCTTCAAGGTAAAATGCTTGCAGGAAATCTTCTATCAAGCTGTAACGAGCTTCAAATCCCAACTCTCCGTTTGATAGAGCAACGTATCGGTAAACAATTGCACTAAGATGGCTGTGTAATTCGACGCGCCCTTGTTTTGAACCTAGTTGGTAATAGCGCAAGCATTTTAGCAGACGATGGCGTGCTAAGTTAATTTCCCAGGAATTAACTTGCCCTGATTTTTGGATACGGGGACTTTTATCGCAAATACGTTTCACTTCTGTCGCTATACGCTTTGCTATAGCTTGCACGCTCTTAGATGTTGCTTTCACTTGAGGTTGCAATTCCTCATAAAGAAATTGTGTCAAATCATCAATGCTAGAATGTAATTCTGTGGTGGAATCATTGCTATTAAGAGCGGGAGTAGCGTTCGGTAGATTGGCGAGCTTAACTTTCATAACTTTTGTTGGGAAGGTATGCACCGTAACATTAGCACTACTGAGGTTTCGCTTGGGTTAACAACAACGGTATTCCCAAATGAGGCACCGCCAGCACTGCTTTCTTATATGACTGTAAGCAATCAAAAAAAGTTACAGTGCCGCTGATGTGTCGGTTTTTTTACCAGCAACTATCAAGCGCGTCACACGTAAGTATCAGTGAGCGTCTAGAATCACTTCAAATC
>JAQYWP010000726.1 GCA_029379285.1 Rhizonema sp. PD38 | reverse complement strand
ATATAGACGTGAAGATATATAACAACATTTAGCTTTAATCATTATTTTGGGAATTCCTATGCTGAGTAAGCCAGAACACAACATTTTACCCGTATGGCTTGCCATCGTCCGACTTTTAAGGTGGCATAAACCTGAAGGACGCTTGATTTTAATGATTCCTGCCTTGTGGGCAGTGTTTTTAGCAGCTTCAGGGCAACCGCCTTTATTACTAGTTGGAGTTATCGCTTTAGGAACTCTCGCCACAAGTGCTGCTGGATGTGTGATCAACGATTTGTGGGATAGAGATATCGATCCGCATGTAGAAAGAACACGTGATCGCCCCTTAGCTTCCCGCAGACTTTCTATAAAAGTAGGTATCGTTGTCGCTATAATCTCAATGGGATGTGCAGGGGTTCTTGCTTTCTATCTTAACCCACTCTCATTCTGGTTGTGTGTAGCAGCGGTTCCAGTTATTCTACTTTATCCAGGTGCCAAGCGCGTATTCCCCATACCGCAACTCGTTCTTTCCATCGCTTGGGGTTTTGGCGTATTGATTAGCTGGAGTGCCGTAACGGGAAATCTGTCTCAACCCACTTGGTTGCTGTGGAGTGCCACTGTACTTTGGACATTGGGATTTGATACTGTTTATGCCATGAGCGATCGCGAAGATGATCGCCGTATTGGTGTCAATTCAAGCGCTCTGTTTTTTGGCGATCGTGCGCCGATCACCATTGGAATTTTCTTTCTTGGGACTATATTACTCCTTGGTTGTCTGGGTGTCGTTATCCACCTTCACATTGCCTTTTGGGTTAGCCTTGCCCTTGCAGCTATCACTTGGGTTTGGCAATACACTCGCTTAATACAGCAAGACTTGCCCAACTCAGCTTATGCTGAAATGTTCCGAGAAAATGTTTGGATTGGCTTTCTCTTGCTTGCTGGGATGATTGCTGGGAGTTTCTAATACCCCTGCCTTGGGAAGTTAAGCTATGTAGAAGTTGCATGTCCGGTTTTCATCCTTAGCAAATTTCGCTCAAGGAAAACTACCCCGCTTACTTTCCGCGAAACTCAAAAGCTTCACTTTAGAACTTCATTAGAATGGCTTAAAAAAAGCCACCGGGTTTTTACGGAATTTTTCATAAATCTGTCTAAAGTTAGATCCGCAAATTCCCTTAATGATATGATAGTTGAGTATATGACTAATTAGTTAAATATACCCAACTTAATGAAGCGAAGTTTGACAACAACATACTCAATACCTACGTATCTTGTTAAAACTGCAACTATAGTTTTATTGTTCCTTAGCAGTGTTGGTATTATAGGAGGTAGCTTTCTCCTGAGAAAAACTTTCAGCAGTACAGGAGAAACTCAGACAATAACCGATATTTCTCGCTATAAAGAAATTCGGAATCATCTTTGGTCTAATCAAGCACCAATTAAGCATTTTCCCACTGATATTCCTGGCAATGCTTCAAATGTACGCGTCGTCTATTCTCCTGCTTTCTCTCAAAATGGCAGTTATTTTCAACTGAGGCTAAAACAGTCACCACAAAACATAGAAAAATTACTTTTGCATTATCGAGAGATTTCTAAATATAAGTATATAGGTGGTAACACCAACGACCACGCCAACCTACCTAACGGTGTACCGACAACTTTCTTCTATACTAGTGACTCTCACCAAGATTCCTTTCCACCCAGTTATGAAATATTGGTGTTAGATGCACATCATAAAGGAAGCCGTGACTTCAAGTGGAATCATGGCGATACCTCTGGGGTAGCGATAGATCGTTCAGCTTCGGAAATTGTCTATTGGGCTGAAGATTGGTAATGCGATATGTAAACAGTTAGGCAGAAGTGCGGCTACTCGCGTTCATTGCTTCAGTGGTTACTACCAGGTTTTTCCAAGCTTACCTCTAAATCCATCGAAAGTGCCAACTATACAGGCCCATACTTTCAGTGAAACTAAATCAGGTTCATAACGGATGATTCTCTTGATCATTTCTATAGAGTATTTTATTCTGTATTTTACTGAATAGTGCAGCTTTACTTTTTCAGAAGCGCGAGTTTCAAAAAAAGTATGATTTCTACAGGCATAATAATAACGAGATGGCGAACAAATGAAAGTCACTACATAACTTCCTTTAACAAATCTATCTTTAACTTTTGAATAGTTTCCAATCCGATGTTTCATCAGCGTATCTTTAACAACAATGATTTCATAACCCTTGTTTCTAAAGTTCATACAGTATGCATAGTCCACAGCATCTAGAAAGAATTCTGCCTTTGGAGGTTCGACACATTGGGCTGCACTTATATCAACTAGAGAACCAGATGTAATCACACCATCGCATTTATAAAAATCTTTAATTTCAGCACATCCGGGAATGGGTAAAAATTTATATTGTTGAAAAATCCCTCCAGGCAACTCTTGTTTAGTATTTATATCAAGGATCACGGGAGCGATAATTCCTATCTTTAACTTTTGTGTGGATAATTCTTGATATTTAATAAGTAATTTTTCTAAAACATCAGAATCAGGTTCGCTATCTTGATCAAACAACCAAAGAAAATCATAACCTTTTTCGATAGCCCAATTAATTGCTATTTTTATTCCTCCAGCCACACCTAGATTTTCGGGATGACATTCCACTACCAAGTTCTCGTACTTGTCCTCTGTGACTAGTTGAGTTTTGGAATTATCTACGATAAATATTTCTTTAACTGGGTATGATTGTCTCTGTATTGCTCTAACAGTTTTATATAGTGCTTCTAACTCTTCATAAGCCGTAATGTAAGCTGCAACTCTATAGTTTATATCAAGCATATATATATTTCAATTTACCTTAAACTATAATGTCAGTATTCTTAACTAAACCCAAAGATTTCTTGAACTTGAACCACTGATTCCTCAACAGCCAGAATTTACTGGATTGCATAGCAATAAATTTAGCTTTGATTTCTTGTAGTTTTCGTAGTTCTTGCAGGGCTTGTAGTTCTTGTAACTTTAATTGCTCATCTTGCTGAATGGGTAATAAATTCTCGGATGAATAAATCTCAGTTTGAGAATATCCAAAGAACATATCTAATTGTTCGTGTTTTAAAATTAAATCAGCAAACTTTTTATGAAAATATCTAGCAAGATTGAGTGCATATTGATTAGTAGTATTAATCATTGATGTACAATGAACCCTATATGAGCTAAGGACTTCAGGAACAAATTTACATGGGTAGTTTGATTGAGCTAATTTCAACCAAAGGTCATAATCTTCCCATCCAAACCAACCATACTCAATTAATTCCGTCGAGTAACCGCCAAGTTTATTTACTATGTTTTTGTTAAACATAGCCATAGCATCTATGTAAGGCTTTCTCACAAGTTGATTTACATTCCATTTATCACAAGAAATTCTATTAATTTCTTCTTTAGTCTCGTTATGAAACATACTGACAACACCATATACTGCAGCATAATCAGAATATTTTATGGTGCTATAAAGAACATCTAAACAGTTGGGATGAATCCAATTATCAGCATCCAATATAAACACATATGGAGAGCGAGCAATTTTCAATCCAACATTTCTAGCATCAGCTAAACCAGTATTGAACCATTTCTTAATTAAACATGTTGGCACTTCAGATTCTTGTAAATATTCTTCAACTATACTCACTGAATTATCAGTTGAACAATCATCAATAACTAATAATTCAATTTCTTGTATATTGGCAATATCTGATTTAGATACACTATTTAAACATTCGCAAATATATTTTGAGTAGTTAAAAAGTGTAACTATAACAGAAATGCACGGTGCGTCGCAATTATTAAATTTATCATTCGTTATTGATGTCCAGGGATCTACTCCCATTGTCTGACAGGTTTTTGACATCTGTAGTCGAGAAATAACTAAAACTCTCTTTTCCTCAACCGTGAAATTAGAAGATTTTATTTTGACAGCTTCTGGACGTAGATTGACATATTTATCAAACGTTTCTTCATCCTTATCCTGATTATTTAATGTATATAGTATCTCATTATCATTAGTAGTTTCTGCTTGATTGGCTTGTATATGTAAGTGCAATTGCTCTATTTTAGCTTGACACTCCAATAGTTGTGAGTGAGAGTGATTTAGCTGACTCTGAGTTATATGTAATTCAGTTTTCAGAGATTTATCAAGCATATAAGAATATTCCTATTTAAATGGAACAACAATATTATTTAATTGCTCAGGATTTCAATCAACTTTTAATCCGAACAAGCGTTTTATTTTAAACCAAATCAGTCGAATTTTCCAGAATTTACTTGTCTCCATTGCTTGAATCCTATTCTGACAAAACTCCCAACTTGCATGAGCCTGTTGCAACTGAATTTGCGTCTTTTCCCATTCCATCTGAACTTGTTGTAGATGGTTCAGAGAACGATCCAAATCTTCTTTTATCTGATATAGTGTATTCTGAGAGCATTCCCAGTTTTCTTTTGTCTGGTGCAGTTGACCTTGTGCCTGATTTAAACACATTTGTTTTTCTTGAATTTCCGCTTGAGAACGCTCAATCTCGACCTGTTGTTGCTGAATTTGAGATTGCGATCGCTCTAATTCTTCTTTTTTCTCCTGAATTTGAGAGCGCGATCGCTCTAACTCATCATTTTTATCCTGTATTTGAATTTGAGCTTGCTCCAATTGAGTTTGGTAACACTTCATTTCCTCAACGACTTGAGAATACTGTTTATTCAAAACCGTATACTTTTCCTCCAATGCTGCGTACTTAGCTTCTAATGACAAAGGAAATGCTCTGATGACAAACTGTAATGTATCAGCATCCTTATCTTCTTCAATTTCTTGAATAATTTTACTATCAAAATTATTTTTTTTCACCTCTGGTATCCAATTAGAACCAGAAAATATAGGCAGCTTTGTTCTCTCTATACCATTTACAAT
>JAQYWP010000725.1 GCA_029379285.1 Rhizonema sp. PD38 | reverse complement strand
CCATTGGTCAACAGTAACATTAACATCACTACGCAAGCTGCTGTTATCTGGGACTAGATTTGCCAGACGAATTGCTTCTGCCAAAGCTTCTGGAGTTCCAGTGATCGCTGTCTCCTGCGCTTTCTTCCAATTGTCTCGAGCGCTGATTTGTTCAAGCCATCCTTCTGCTGTGGCTCGTGCAGTTTTTGAAAGTGCCCGCCCTGAAGATATTTTTTGAGCAGTGGCAATAGCAGCAGGGAGATTGCCATTCCGAGCAAGTTCTTGTGCTTGATCTAGTATTGGTTGATCTTGAATTCGCTGAATAGTTCCCGTCCAATCCGCAATTTTGCTTTGTGCTTCACGGTACAGTGCCCGTCCCCGACGAATTTGACTAGCTTCTGCAACTGCAGCTTGCAATGAGTTAATATCTTCTAACATTGCCAACTGTTCAGCATGATCTAAATAAGGTCGATCTTCAATGGTTTGCACTTGAGCAATCCAGCCAGCAATGTCTCCTCGAGCTTCTTTGGCACGAGGGTGATCGGCGGGGATGATTTGTGCCTCAGCAACGGCTGCTGTCAAATCGTTGATTGTGCCTCCATTTGCCAGTTCTTGCGCTTTTTCTAAGTGCGCCAAATCTTCAATTTCTAGCTGCCAACGGACAACCAGTTTTTGTGCTTTGTCATATGCTGGTCTTGTAGTGTCAATTTGTTGAGCTTGAGAAATTGCCGTTTGCAAGCTGGCAACCGTACCAATCCAAGCATTTCTTTGGGCTTCGGCTAAGGCAATAAAGTCCTCGGTTTCGATTTGTAGCTTGGCGTTTACAGGAATTTTTTGGGCAATTGAGATGGCTGCATTAGCATCTTGTTTATCCAGTTTTTTCTGTGCTATGTCCAGCATCTTGCGCCCATAGTCTGGAATTGCATCCTGAGCTTTATGATAAATGAAGCTTTGCTGTCCAATAGAGTCTGCCAATTTAATGGCTTTTAGTAAATCTTCTACTGTCCCATCTTTGGATACACTTTCAGCTTTTGCTAACTTCTCACTGTCTTCTCTAGTTACAACAATCAGACGATTTAATTCGTCGTACTTGGTATTTGCCCAGTATTTATTATTTACACGCAGTAATCTTGACGCCAGCATAAATGCCTGGTGCCATTTTTCGTCACGTATTTGTGCAACTGAATCGTTATAGATGCCATCTGCTTTCGACCAAATTGATTGCCATTTGGTTATCTTCTCGTCTACCAACTTAGCCGCGTCAACATCTGTAGGAATCTTGCGTGCGGTTGCCATTGCTTCGTCTAACTTCCCTAATTGGAAGCTTTCATCTGCTAGCTGTAATATATCTTGCGACCATTCTTTTAAAAAATGATCCACTTGTCCACGTAGCGGATGATCTTCCGGCACTTCTTTCACCAAAGCGATCGCCTGTAGCAAATCTTTCACTGTCTCCTTGGAGGCAGCTAGCTGGGCACAGTTTAACCGTACCGATGCACTTGCCAAAGGCCAAAAAATTTCTGGGCAGTTTGGCGCACTGGGTAGTTTTAGCAGCATCGCCATTGACGAAAATGCGATCGCTCCTGGAACCAACGCCAGCAATAAAGTCCAAAGTACCCAACTTTTCGTCCAACCTGGCAACTTACCCGAATTACGAGGTTTAATGACTGGTGACTGACTGTCTAAAGCTACTTCAGAATTATTTTCCTTTGAGCGCTGTACAGATTTCAAAGTAGAACCAGTAGCTGGGACATCAGACAAGCGATCGCTAAATTGCTGCCTTCGGGATAATTCTGCTATCTTATCTGGCTCTTTTGCTATTGACCAACCATCTGGAATGTCCCGCTCTGTCATTTCTCACACCACAATAATCGAAACTTCCGTTGTTGCCATAGTAACTTTCTCGTTAGGAAAAAGCTAGCTTTTAGGCGAACCTCTTTCTACTGCTACCATAAATTATCACAATTGAAAATGCTGTTTTATACTACACCGTTGCAGAAGATTCTCCTTGTAAATCAGCAATAAGTTGAGCTAAGTGAGCGCTACTTGCTTGGTAAACTGTACCACAGAAATCACACGTTGCCTCCGCACCGTCATCTTTAGCAATCATATCTTCCAGTTCGGCAACGCCCAACATTTTTAATGCCCCTAAAACGCGTTCAAAAGAACAACCACAGTGGAAGCGAAGGATTTGGGTTTCCGGAAAGATATTCAGACTCATATCCCCGAGAATATCTTCAAAAATTTCTGGCAAAGTTTTACCTGCTTGTAATAAAGGTGTAAATCCTGATAAAGCAGCCACTCGTGATTCCAACAGTTCTACTAAAGCTTCGTCTCTTGCTGCTTTTGGCAGAACTTGAACGAGTAACCCTCCTGCTGCTGTTACCCCTTGTGCACCTACAAATACACCTAAAACCACAGCTGATGGTGTTTGTTCCGAAGTTATGAGGTAATGAGCCACATCTTCTCCAATTTCACCGGATACAAGTTCCACCGTACTAGAATAAGGATAGCCGTAGCCGATATCGCGCACGACATAAAAATATCCCGATCCTACTGCACCACCGACATCTAGCTTACCTTTGGAATTTGGAGCCAATTCCACATCTGGGTGTTCGGCAAAGCCGCGTACTGTTCCATCTACACCAGCATCTATCAACATACCACCTAAAGGTCCATCACCTTTGACCCGGACGTTGACTCTAGACCCTGCCCGCTTCATACTTGAAGCCATTAACAATCCTGCTGTCATCGTCCGCCCCAGTGCTGCGGTGGCTACGTAAGATAGCTTGTGACGCTGCCTTGCTTCTTCAGTCAAACGTGTGGTGATTGCACCAACTGCACGAATTCCACCATCTGCTGCAGTGGCGCGAATTAATTGATCCGCCATGAAAAACCTTACCAAATAATGTAATGTTTTACTAAGAGAAAACTCAGAATGTTATAGTATAAAGCGAAAAGTTAGAGCGTTTGTACTACCAAGTATTACAAGACTTTTCTTTTCTGGCAATACTCTCACCGTTTAGAGCCGTTCACAAGGCAGGGAAACCCATATGACTGATTTCTCTTTGAGGAGCGAGTACGCTCTCGTCTTTGGTTGAAAAGCCCTGACTATAATTGAGACTCGCATTGTGGTCTTCTCCACTTTTAGAGAGTTTTAAAACAACTAATAACAGAATTCCCCACTCTGAGAGTGATGAGAATTTCTGCTTTTCAGCATCATAATTCTACTTATCTCAGTATAACAAAACTTAACTTAAACATAACGTGTAATAAATCAGTTATAATTTTTTCATTCAAATAATAAACAAAGGATAGCATTAAAGAAATTTATGAACGTCAAGTGTGGTATACTTGAGTGAATGTTTTTTAAAGAGTGTTAGGAAGTTATCAAGCTGACTGTTGAGAAATTAAGTAACGCGAAAATTATTGGCAATTAGTAAAAAACGCTTTCTTGTTCGTATAATTATGATTATTATACAAGCACCTTTATTCTACTCACCTTTTATCATTGTTCATAGTTAATCAAGAGAGTTAACTGTGAATCTGCTTAATTGTCAACCTAACTTCTTATTTTTTAAAAGTAAGCTAAAAATGCTTGGTACTTTTCAAAAAAGTCAACTGCGAATAGAAATTGAAGCATCAGCCACTGCAATTCGTGACAGTCTCTTAAAAGCTGAACAACTAAAAAGTTGGCTACCCTCAAATCGATTAAGTTCTGGAATGCCAGAACAATTAACTCCAGGATTTGAGTTTACAAATTTGGTTGGGCCCTTTCCGATTCACCATCATGTGGATGTAATAGGTACTAATTGCGTGCGCTTCTTATTGAGTCAAGGAATTGACGGTTTTCATGAGTGGTATTGGGGAGAAGGTTGGGTACAATCTCGCATAGAAGGTGTTACTATTTTACCGCTTTCTTTAGGTCAAACATTGAGTTTGTTGCGTTTGCGTCAGTTTTTGACGAATAAGTAAAAAGTAAAAAGAGAATCCCCATAAATAGATGATGAGTTTCCAACCAACGAAATTCGGGGCTAGAAGCTGTAGATTAATTTCTATTCATATTTACCCATTGCTACACATTTAAGGGTAAGTATTCTCTAATTATGTTAGAATTATTCCATGCTTAACTAGTGCAGGATAGTAACGCTCAGTTAAATGTGAAATTTAATAGACACGTGCTACGAACTAGTTTGATAAATTAAATAAACTTTAAGTCTCGTACTGGAAATCGTTTCAGAATCTCTAACTGGGGACTAGTGGTCAAGGAACCTAAGCTCTGAAGCTTTGGAACCAAGCTTAAACGCGCTTCTAGTTGAGCAAACTTACACCGTGGCGTTGAGTTGGTCCAGATTTATCCAGATGTGGGTAACTTTGTTCATACTTTTAGAAGCGGTAACTGAGGTCTAACACTAAATCTCCACCAAAGTCCACAACATCAGGCTTAATCATTCCATCTACGCCAGAGCTATTTCTGGTAAATGGAGAAGAGTATCCTGATAAATTTGCGATCGCCTGACAAATTTATGCTATATTTGAATTTAAAAACGCAAAAAGCTATTCATATTAGCTCTAAAATATTACACCTGACAGGATTTCTTCCTTAAGTTCTCTGAACATATATAGTAACCCTGCTACTTGCTCCCGTCTCAAGTTCCACTTGGGATACGCCTGAACGCAATCTATTTAGACATTTAATGGGTATAGCAAGAGTGGGATTAAATTAAGTTTTATGATTAGATTTTGGGAGGTTGAAAAATCAGATGACAGCGCCTCAACCAACGGTTTTTACAAACTCTCATCTTTACGACCAAGATTTTTATCTGTGGATAGAGATAACAGCTAAACAGTTGAAAGAAAGGAGATTTGCTGAAGTTGATTTAGCAAATCTCATTGAAGAAATCGAAAGCATGGGAAGAAGTGAAAAAAGAGCTTTAGAAAGC
>JAQYWP010000724.1 GCA_029379285.1 Rhizonema sp. PD38 | reverse complement strand
TTATATTATGACAATTACCCTGAAACTAAAACCAGAACTTGAAGCGCGTTTAGTTACTCATGCTGCGGCACAGGGGATGTCAGTTGAAACGTATCTTGAATCTCTGGTTGAAAACAGTTTATCTAATGAAGTTGCTTTTATCAATGCAACAATATCCCAAGAGAAATGGAAAGCTGCTCTGAACAAGTTAGGTCAAAGTCCCTCCGTTGCTCAAGCGCTGCCTCTCTCGGATGAAGCGATTAGCCGCGAAAGTATCTATACCAGAGAAGATGAAATATTATGAGCTATCTGGTGGATCCCAATATTTTAGTGCGTCTAGTTCATCGAGTTGATCCGATGCATCCTTATCAATCCCTGTAGTGTTTCATGATTTTTTAACTATGAGCGCTTTTTCTTAAGACAGCCAAATTAACTATTCAGCTGCAAGCAAAATAATGAACCGCATTAAACAAAACTGGAAAAAATCGATTCGCTTTTGTTTCCCGATGGTGTTGACTGCATTATTATGCATCACATCACCTAGTTTTGCACAAATTCCAATTATTAAGGGCGCGATCGCTCAAACTCAAACAGCTCCATCTTTGGATCAACAAGCACGAAAAAACTATCAACAAGGTAAATTTTCCGACGCGGCAAAGCTCTTTCAACAAGCATCCCTTGCATATCAATCGGCAAAAGATCCGATTCGTCAAGCACTCAGTCTGAGCAATTTATCACTTTGTTACCAACAATTGGCACAGTGGAATGATGCCAGCCGTACAATTACGGATAGTATTAATTTATTAACATCTATAAAAGAAACAAATTTCGAAAAATTATCTGCATTAGCTCAAAGCTTTGACATCCAAGGTTGGTTACAATTAGCACGCGGACAAGCCGATGCTGCTTTGAAATCCTGGGAAAGAGTCACAACTCTTTACACCCAACTTGGCAAACCCAATTTAGTACTTACCAGCCAAACTAATCAAGCACTAGCTTTACAAAATTTAGGTCTTTATCGTCGGTCAATTCCCCTACTTTATACTGCGTTAAAGTTGCCGCAAGATGCAACAGACAAGAAACTAAAAAGTCTTTTATCAGGGATTTCTGATTCCCCGGAAACAGCAACAGCCTTGCGTACTTTAGGAGACTCCCTGCGAGCTGTTGGCAATTTGCCGGAAGCACATCTGGTTTTGGATCGCAGCTTGGGAATTGCCAATAAATTAAATCTACCCGACATAATTACATTAGCTCAACTCAGCCTCGGTAACACTGCCCGCGCTGAAGCTGATTTCCCAGCAGCTTTAAATTGCTATCAACAAGCTGCGACATCTGACTCAGTAAATTTGCGTATACAAGCGCAAGTCAACCAACTTAGTTTACTTGTCGATAGCAAACAAAAGGATGCAGCTAAAAGCTTATTGCCACAAATACAACAACAAATTCAGACATTACCACCGAGCTACACCGCCATTGAAGCACGGGTGAATCTCGCGCAAACAATGATGAACATGAGGAAACAAACCCCAGAAGCCATTAATTTACGTGAAGTCGCGGAACTATTATCAATAACAGTTCAACAAGCTGCATACTTAGGAAACCCGCGTATACAAGCTGACGCGCTAGGAAGTCTTGGCAATGTATATGAAGAAACCCACCAGTGGGCAGAGGCAGAAAAATTGACTCAACAAGCACTGCAATTAGCACAACAAATCAACGCAGGTGATATCGCTTATCGTTGGCAATGGCAGTTGGGACGGGTAACGAAAGCGCAGGGGAAAATTGATAGTGCGATCGCGGCATACAAAGAAGCTGTCGGCACAATCAAATCATTACGAACAGATTTAGCAGCAGCAAGTCCTGATGTACAATTTGCCTTTAGAGATGCAGTCGAACCCATTCACCGCGAACTCGTCGGCTTGTTAGTGCAATCGAATCAAAAAGACAATCTTAAGACAGCACGAGATGTTATTGAAGGATTGCAATTAGTTGAACTCGATAACTTCTTCCGAGAAGCTTGCTTGACTGGGAAGCCAGAACTGTTACACCCATTTATCGAATTATCCAAGAAGCGCTTAACAATACTCGCAAGTATGCTCAAGCAACAAAAGTACAACTTTATACATATACAACTGCAACACAGGTGCATGTAACAATTCAAGATAACGGTCGCGGATTCGACCTTGAACAAGTTTCAGGTGGTTACGGACTCCAAGGAATGCAAGAACGAGTAGCAGTTTTACAAGGTCATTTACATTTAGAATCTCAACCTGGAGATGGTTGTTGCATTACTGTTGAGATTCCCATGCATATATCTCATATATCTCATATACCGCAAATGCCTAAAATATATATTCCTAAAGAATCTCCTTCAATTAGCAAAAACACAGACGCGGGAGTATCCGCCACCGCTTCTCTATCAGTCAAAATTGGTGAATGGCAACCTCTTAATCTGAATGAATGGCAAAACTTAGCATCATTAAAAGTAGTGGTGCGTTTCATTAGTTCTAATGGGTTATAAAAGTTCGTAGTAAGCACTTTAGTGCTTAAAATTGAGCGATAAATCGCTCACTACGTACCCCCTCAAAATTAATGACATGAATCACTAGCTTTGAAGAAGAATTCAAAAGTCAAAATCAATTAGGCTGTTATAGCCGTTAAAAACCTTGTAATTGAGCGGTCATCCAACTTTAGTATTAGATAAATGTATGTTGTAAAACTTTTTGTCTATTACAGAGGAAAAATTAAAACTAAAGTTAGAAAATAGCAAGAATCGATAGCCAAGCGGTCAAATTAGATCTATTAATAAAATAGTTGAGATTTAAGTTTATAATCTCTTCACCAAATATTGTTTTGAAAGCATAAAACATATGGTATCTATTTTCTTAGTTGGGATATTTTTCTTGACGCTAGCTTGGCAATTGATAAAAACTATTTGTACATATCGCCAAAAACATCAACAATTGATATTAGCTGAACAACAACTGCAAAACTATGCATCAAGAATGAGATATTTCACAGTCATTGAAGAAAAAAATCACAATTTGCTTGACTTTTATTACGGCTTAGGGCATTCAATCGCAGCTTTGCATATCCAACTGCAAGTTGTACAAAAACTTTGGCAAATCAACCCAACACAAGCTGAACATTCACTGTCAGAAGCTTACCAATTGAGTAGCACTCTGATGTACGAAGTACGTCAAATTGTGAGAAGTATGGGTGAAGATTCTTCTCATCCTCAAAGCACAGAACAGAGTAGAGAAAATCTCGCTCGGACAAAGTTAGAGGAAGAAAGATATGTTTATTTTTAAAAAGTACGCTATATGATTCGCTTATTGCTTGTAGACGACCAAAGTTTAGTTCGTCAAGGTCTCAAAGCAATTTTGAGCCTAGAACCTGACTTAGAAATTGTGGGTATGGGGGAGAACGGAGAAGAAGCGATTTCTATTTTGGAACGCTTTGCGATCGCACAAGTCGAAACACCACAACCGGATATTGTGTTAATGGACTTGCGAATGCCAGTCATGAATGGCACTACTGCCACCCGCATCATTTCTCAACGATTTCCTAACATAAAGGTTTTAGTATTGAGTACTTGATGATGATCGCGATGTGAGTGAAGCGATTCGAGTCGGTGCGAAAGGTTATCTTCTTAAAGATATGCCTTCAAATGAACTTGTGAATGCAATTCGCTCCATCAACAGTGGATATGCCCAACTTGCACCAGGTCTTCTTGAGCGGGTTGTTAGCCAAAATATAGCAAAGCCAATATCGCAATCTGTTTCCCCCGCACTGGCAGAATTAACACCCAGAGAATTAGATGTAGCACGTTTAGTAGCGATTGGCGCAACAAATCAAGAAATTGCTCAGAAACTATTCATTAGTGAAAGTACAGTTAAGACGCACATCAACAGCATTTTCAATCGTCTAAACCTAAAGAATCGATCGCAACTTGCGATTTATGCCAATTCTGTTTTCCTTGAAAAGAAAACCATGCAAAACGCTTAATAAACGTTTGACGGGCATGAATATTTTTCTGTCTTGGGAATGGTTATCAATTTCAATAGTACCTAAAATAACAAATTATGTACAGTTGAATAAATGTTCAATAGTTATCCTATGATAGGAGTAGTTAATTTTGTCATCTTTTCTTTAAAGCTGCCATGACTCAAACTCCTTCCCTCAAAACCCAGTTTTTGCAAGTTGATGGCATGGACTGCGGTGGCTGTGCGTCTACCATTGAAGCCAGCTTGCAGCAGTTGCGTGGTGTGACGGAAGCTTCAGTGAGTTTTGCCACTAGAGAAGCTCAAGTATCTTATGACTCGGCGCTCCTAAATGAAAGTGAAATTATAAATCGCATAACTGCTTTGGGTTATACGGTTAAACTGAATAATGAAATAACGCCCCACAATCACACCAACTCCTGTGAGGGCGATCGTAATCATGTTGAAGAGGGTTCTATTAAGAAGATACAGGCACAAATCGGGGGAATGGACTGTGGCAGTTGTGCCAAAACTGTTGAGGTTGGCTTGCAGCAAATAGCAGGGGTTTTATCGGCATCGGTTAGCTTTGCCACCGAAAGAATGCAGGTGTCTTACAACCCGCAACAGGTTAATGAAAAGACAATTTATGACCAAGTTCGCACTCTAGGTTATACGGTGGAACAGAATAGTGAGATCAAGTCTCACAAGCACACCAACTCCTGTAGAGGCGATCGCAATCATGATCACAAACACGTTGAAGCCGCTGCGACTAAAAGCCTACAAGTGAAAGTTAACGGAATGGATTGCGGCAGTTGTGCCAAGACGATTGAAGTTGGCTTGCAGCAGATGGCAGGCGTGAGGGATGTGTCGGTTAACTTTGCGACTGAACGATTACAACTGTCCTATGATCCAACTCTTGTGAGTGAGACAGCCATTGCTGAGCGGATTAGAAGTCTGGGCT